>CATPCN010000416.1 GCA_955652855.1 uncultured Chthoniobacterales bacterium
ATTAAGTCCTTCGAGCCATTGCGGTGGAGTGATCTTGTTTTCTTTCTGTGGCCCGTTTTCCTCAGATGCAGGCTTCGCACGCGACACAAATTTTCTCCGGTCCAGATAAATAACTGGTTTCGCTCGCCTCAATCAATCGCAATACGCTTAACTGACACGTGCATGAAAGTTTTGTTCGTCATCGACCACGGGAATGCGCCCAGCGTGCGCCTGCGTTGCCGTGATTGTCTCGAGCTTTATCGGCAGCTCGGCGTCGAGGTGACCGTGCTTCCTTCAGGTCCAACTCTGTCTGATCGGTGGCGATTGATCCGGGAGGCATCGCAACACGACGTCATCGTGCTTTTCAAAACTGTCGATCTTACAAAGCTCCAGCTCGCGCTCCTTCAGCGCGCCAATCGAAAAATCATTTTCGATTTCGATGACGCGGTCATGTTTCGCGGCCAAAAATTTCAGCGGCCGTTGCGCGGAAGAAGTTTTCAGAAATTTTTGCGCGTGATGAATCGTTGCGCGGCGGTCGTGGCGGGAAATGATTTTCTCGCGGCGTTTGCGAACGCATGCGGCAAACACGTTGTCGTGTTGCCGACGGCGATTGATCTTTCGAAATATATTGTGAAAACACCGTCCGACGGTCTCGGTCTCACCATCGGCTGGATGGGGTTGAGTGACGGGCTCGATTATTTGCAGCACATTCAACCGGCGTTGCGCCAACTGACCGAGCGCTTTCCCGGCCTAAAAGTTAAAGTCGTCAGCGACAAGCCGCTTCAACTCGATGGTGTGGCGGTGGAAAACGAAATTTGGCGTGCCGAAACCGAGCAAGCGCATCTCGCGAGCTTCGACATCGGCATCATGCCGTTGTGGAATTCGCTTTGGACGCGCGGCAAGTGCGGTTACAAGATTTTGCAATACATGGGCGTCGGCACCGCGGTCGTCGCGTCCAATGTCGGCGTCAACAATCACATCATCGTTCACGGCAGAAATGGTTTCCTGGCCGAGACGCAAGATGATTGGGTCAAGAGCATCAGCGCGCTCATCGAAAACGCCGAGCTGCGAAAAGAATTTGGGCGACACGGCCGCGAACTGGTGGAGCGCTCTTATTCGCTGGAGAAATTCGCCCAGGCCTACGTGACGCTGATGCGCGAAGTGGCCGCGAACTGATTGTCGATCTTACCGCCAACGATAGCCGAGCTTTGCCACCGTCGGATGTTCGGAAAGAAGCTTCGCGAAAGCGTCTTCGGTGATTCGGTGATTGTGGATATTGGTTTGCGTTCGAATCGAAGCGACGGCTTCGGTCAGGCGCGCGTTCGTGAAACGCAGCTCGCAAAACTCGCCGAGCAATTTTAACGTGGCGCCCGGATTTGTCTGTAGATTTTCGAAGCGAATTCGATAAAAGTGCCGAGTTCTCGCAGCGATCTGTTCGCCAACTTCGAGATAAGTCGCGGCGATTTTCAGACAGTAATCGAGGTCCTTCAACTCTCCCCGAGGCGCGTCACCCGCTTCTTGAAATTCAAGCTCGCGGCGTTGCAGACTTTGCGCCACGTCCAGCGGGTGGCGAACCACATGAACGATTCGCGCATCGGGAAAAAGTCGAAGCCAAAGCGGCGCGAAAAGAGTGGTGCGCGGTTCTTTCCATCCCCACGGCTGCCCGAGTTTCATTCGGGCGCGGAGCCATAGCCCTCGAGGATTTCTTCGGTAGCCGAGAAGCGTGGTAAAATCGCGCCGGATTTTTTTTCTCAAATAATCGACAGACTGGCTCTCACCTTCCGGTGTTCGCACCCATTTTAGAAAAGTTGTTGGGTCGAACCACGATGCGCCTAAGCCGCGGAGATATTCTTCGTGAAGACACTGCATCCCACGCGGTTCGTGATGGCTGTCCAAATCTTGCCCGATCTGAAGCCCGAGAAGTTGCAGCGCGCGAGCTGTCGCGGTAGTACCGGACCGATGCGCGCCGACGATAAGAACGGGCGCACGTTGACTCTTGCTCAGCGCGATAGTTTTGCCCGATTCCATCGGCTTGAGCGTAGCACAATCTCGCGCCGGGTTGTTTGCGTTCAACGCCAATCCGAATCATAATAATAAAGTATTTGGGGGCGCACTGGTTTCGACTCATCGTTGGAAACGCAGGCGGCATGTCGAGGATGGTTCGTTGGCCTCGTTAAAAACCGAGCCAAAAAAAATAAACGCAGATCACCAAGATCTCGCTCTCGCGGCTTAATTGACCGTGACGTTTGGAGCTGGACGCCTGCTACGGCGCCAAACGTGGACAGCAGGCTAATCTTTCGGCGGAGTGACCGCGCCGGAAGGTGAAGGAATTTCGTGGACGCTCGGGAGCCGGCAGTGCGCCGGTGCAACGTTCGGCTCCTTAAACCTTAACGCCGGATAAACATGTAGATGTTTGCGTGGACAGCGACGAGGACAGGGGTTCGACTCCCCTCGCCTCCACATCTCTGATTATCAATAACTTATGATGTAAACTCCATCCACATAGGAACGTAAGTAGGAACAAGTCCGCTAGCGTCCGCCGTTGTTCGAGAAGCCTCCGCGAAAAGCTTTGGTGAAGACCAGGGGTTCGAATCCCCTTACCTCCACATCCCTCGTCACAGAGGGAAATTCCCACTGGAAACGCGACGTTGTAAGAATAAAAATAAGAATAAGTGCAGCGTCGTTCGTCGACGTACGCAGTTGATCGGCTTGCGTGATTTCGCCGGCGACCCAAGCCTACTCTCGCAAATCTGGCCGCGACTCGCCAGGCGATTCGCTCCGCTATTGACCAACGTTTGCGTACCTAACGGGCCCGCGGGGGCGAGATGCGGGACGATAAGGCGGCGTGTGGGCCATGCTTCAACAGAGCGGTTGATCATTTAAATAGTACCCAGGTGCTCCTGTTGCGCGCGATCGACGTAACCCTGCGCAGGCAATTTTACGGCATCTCGGACGGGAAGCGTTGATGGAAAATGGCGACTGGGTGATTACACATCGCGAGCGCCCCCTCGAGGTTCCGCTAGGTCAATAAGCGCTTTTGCTTTGGCGACTTCCAGTTACAGCGAGAGATAGACAATCAACTTAAACTGTGCGCTGCCCGAGAAACAGGAGCTTATGAAAAAGTGCCTGCCAAACGCCGACGTGTTTTTCGATAAGTTGTAAGTGGGGAAACCACCGAGGCTTTGGTTGCGCTTCGCCTGCGATGCTAGTGACGCGGAGGACAGTTTGGTCATACAATGGCAGAGGAACAGGATCACCGAGTTTGCGTGCCATATTTAGAGTGCGGGGGCGACTTGATCAGCGACAACCCGCGCAAGGAGCGTCACCGGCTGTAAGCTTCGACCAAGCCCCTAAAGGCTTCTAAAAATCCGTTGTCGTCACCAAGCAGCAAGCTAGCGAAAGCGAAACTGGACTCCATCTTCTTTTCGCCTGTTTTCCCGTCAATGATTTCAATGGTTTTCTGGCCACCCTTGGTGCTCGCAAAGAACGTCGTTTTTCTAATGTCTGTCACCGAGTTGGCTCGCGCGTCTACGGAGGTAATGTCGATATCTTTCAGTACAAGGCTCACGGCGCGATACGGCATCAGTTCCCCGGGCTGCGGTTCGAAGCGGATCGTTAGCCTGCCAGCGCTCCTGTCGAGTTCCACCATTCCGTTGACGTGCTTTTTCCCGTGAAATTCTTTGTTCTCCGTGCTCTCCGAACTCCATTCGGAAATAAAAGCGTCGTTCATCGTCCTGACCAGTTCGTCGAACGACTTGGCTCGCACCGATGGCAGGTTGGTAAGCAGAAGAATAACCCAAAGACTGGTGGCAGCCCATCGCGTGTAACGGAATCCGACACGCCGGTATATTGGCTTCATCATGGCTAGATACCCAACCAGAACGCTGATGGATCGGCGCTTTTCGAGATGTCGAGGGGCGGACCGTCCTCAAGCGGCAAAGTCTG
>CATPCN010000417.1 GCA_955652855.1 uncultured Chthoniobacterales bacterium
CTCGCCCGTTTTCTTCCGCGCACGAGCATTTACCGTCGCTTTGCTCTCATGACGACAAACCCGCCCGGACCATCGCTCGCCGGCGCGCCGCGCGAATTTGCGACGGCGCTTGCCCTTAGTCCCGGAACGCGCGGAACATCGCTCACGATTTTGCGCCCGAGTGGCAAGGCTCGCTTCGCCGATGATGTTGTCGATGTTGTGACCGAAGGCGAATTCATCGCGCCGAACATGCCGGTCACAGTGATTCAAACTGACGGCATGCGCGTAGTGGTAAAAGCGGCCGCCAGTTGAATGACAAGATCGACATGCTTGGCATTCACAACTTCGGCTTGTTTCTCGTCACGGGCATTCTTCTCAATCTCACGCCGGTGCCCGACACTGCTTACATTCTCGGGCGAAGCATTGCGCAAGGACGCGAAGCCGGAATCGCATCGGCGCTCGGCATCACCGTCGGAAGTATTTTCCACACGTGCGCGGCGGCGCTGGGACTATCGGCGATTCTCGCGACCTCAGCCTGGGCATTCGTCGCCGTAAAAATAGTCGGCGGAGGTTATCTGATTTTTCTCGGGATCAGAATGCTTATCGAGCGAGGATCCAAACTTCAGTTGCCGGAGAATTTTCGGCGATCGACTTCCGCTACTGCCTTTCGCCAGGGCGTTCTGACAAATATTCTCAATCCAAAAGTTGCGCTCTTCTTCCTCGCGTTCCTGCCGCAGTTCATCAACCCCGCTTCGACCGCGAAGGTGCCGGCGTTCCTCGCGCTCGGGTTGACGTTTGTCACGACCGGAACGCTCTGGTGTCTCGTGCTGGCGTGGTTCGCATCGACATTGGGTGAGCGGTTGCGAAAGAATGAAACGGTCGCGAATCTTCTCAACCGCGCGGTCGGCGGACTTCTTGTCTTTCTCGGTTTGCGACTCGCGACCTCGAGGTAATTCCTTCAGCCGCCGGCGACGACACGCAGAAATTCAATGCGATCGCCTTCCGCGAGTTTGCGGCCTGTCCATTCGCGCTGATGAAGTGCGCTCCCGTTGTGCTCAATCAAAACGCTGTTCGGCTGAAGTCCGAGGCGCTGCGTGAGTTGGGCGATGTCGGACGCTTCGTCCGTCTCCGCGCTCTCGCCATTGACGAACACTTTCACGAGGCAAGCAGCGCCTGGTCCCAATCTTTCCAAACCGGATCGAAACCGCGACGACGCAAGACCGCGGCGATCTCAGCGGGCGAACGCGCATCGCTGATTTCAAATTGGCCGGCGGCAGATTCGTCGATTCCGTCTTGGAATTCCGGCGCGACGATTCGACCGCGAACGGTGAGATGCAAATTCTCCACGCCCTGACCGGTGTAGCCACCAGGCTCGGTGTGGCTTCCCGCGCTCATTATGGTGACGCCTAACGACACGAGTGTGTCGCGCAACGCGGCCCGTTCGCGTGTGCTCAGCACAATTCCAACTTCCGGAAAAGTGATGCGCAGCGCACAAATTAATTGCGCAAGCTCTCGATCACTCATGGAAAAGCGCGGTTGAAATTCACCCGCGGCCGGACGCAGCCGCGGAAGACTGACCGTGAATTGCGCTTTCCAACAACGCTTCAGCAAATATTCGACGTGCGCAGCGAGAGCGATGGCCTCTTCCTGCCAACGGGACAAACCTAAAAGTGCGCCGATGCCGATTCGGCGAAATCCAGCTTCATAACCGCGCTCCGGGCAGTCGAGTCGCCAATTAAAATCACGCTTCGGACCGGAGGTATGCATCTCGGCATAAACTTCGCGGTCATAAGTTTCCTGATAAACAACGAGGCCATCCGCACCAGCATCGACAATCGGAATGTAATCAACGGTCTCCATCGGCCCGACTTCGATTGACACCGAGGAGAAATCCGGAGCGAGAGCGCGCACGCACTCCGCCAGATAATCGCCGCTGACAAATTTCGGATGTTCGCCAGCGACGAGAAGAACTTGCCGAAAACCTTGGCCGGCCAGATATCGCGCTTCCGTGACGACTTGATCGACATCGAGCGTCACGCGCAGAATTTCATTGTCGCGCGAAAATCCACAGTAGCGGCAATTGTTGATGCATTCGTTCGAAAGATAAAGCGGCGCGAAGAGGCGCATGGTGCGGCCGAAATTCTGCAAAGTGAGAGCGCGTGATTTTTGCGCGAGCACTTCCAACGCCGAATCGCTGACGGGCGCAATTAACTCTTCAAATCGGTGCACGAGCGGCGATTTGCGCAGCGCGAGATTGTCCAAATGTTCGGCGAATCCCATCGCGAGTAATTTGCCGCAGTGTCCCAGCTTCGCAAATACACTGCGACGATCTCCGACCAAAGATCGACAATCAGCCGCCGCGTTCGCTAATGACGAAAGTTAACTCGAAGGTTTCAGCTCCGCGTTTGTGTTCGCGTCGGTGATCGTGAATTTTTCGTGGTGATAAGTCGGATCGGCCCGGAACACCAAACGTCCCTCATAACGCCGTTCCAGTTCGATGAGTAACTCTTCGTCTTCTTCCTTCAACCGTTTCAACACATCGGGATTCAGAATAACGCGGAACTCGTGCACGTTTTCCTGATACTTGCGCATGACGGTGTTGAGCGTGCGATGAAGTTCGACACTGGTCGTCATTGTCGTCTTCACTACGCCGCGCCCCTGGCAGTACGGACAATTTTCGTAAATCGAATCGCTCAAACTTTCTTGCGCACGTTGTCGCGTCATCTCCATCAAACCAAGCGCCGAAAGCGGCAGCACATGCGTCTTGGCTTTGTCGCGCTTCAAGCGCTCCCTCATTAAATTGTAAAC
>CATPCN010000418.1 GCA_955652855.1 uncultured Chthoniobacterales bacterium
GAACATAACACTGCTTGCCGATGTCCTGAATCAGCCGGGGAATCGCTATATCCTACTCTACGGCTTAGCCGACCCAACCTTTCCTAAGAATGCGCCCTTTTCTCGCTTCTCGGACGCTGGGAAGCTCATGGCCTTGGCCTCATTTTCAAATCGCAGCACGCCTTCAGCTGAAGAAAAAAAGCTGATCGACTTCCTGCTGGACTTCCCACGCCTCGAACTGAGTTCGTACAAAGACCTTGAGCATTCGCGGTACTACAACGTGGGGGTGGATGATCCAGAATTTCGCAACTTCGTAGGTATTTTTAGCGACAAGATCTTTAATGTCTTTTATCAATTCGCGAAATCGAACATGAAGAAAAGAATGCCGTTAGTCATCGCAGGTGGATGCGGCCTGAATTGCGACTGGAACACCAAGTGGAAGGAGACCAACCTTTTTCCCGAGGTCTTCGTGCCGCCTGTTGCTAACGATTCTGGTTCGGCTATCGGGACGGCGATCGACGCCCAGTTCCATCTTACTGGGAATCCGAAGATCGATTGGAATGTCTACTCGGGCCTTAGCTTCATCACGGCCGGCTCTTTCGATTTGGCACAGTATGATCTCTACGAGACCAACTATGAGATGATTGCCGACATGTTGGCCAACGACGTCATTGTCGGATGGGTGAGCGGAAAATATGAAATCGGCCCGCGTGCTTTGGGTAACCGCTCGATCCTCGCTGCACCATTCCAAGAGAGCGCGAGAGTGCGGCTAAATGAGATTAAGCAGCGCGAACAATTCCGTCCGATTGCTCCTGTTTGTTTAGAAGAAGAGGCTGCAAGATGGTTTGGCTGCGATCACGGGAGTCCATTTATGCTTTACACACATCGTGTAAGAACGGACGCGCTGGCTGCTGTAACCCACGTGAATGGGACTGCTCGCATTCAGACAGTGTCATCTGTAACCAACCGGAATTTGTACCAGCTGCTTATCGCATTCAAGGCACGTACCGGATACGGCGTCTTGTGCAATACCTCTCTGAATTTCAAAGGGAGAGGATTAATAAACAAGATAGATGACCTTTCGTCATATGCCGTAAAGCACAACTTGGATGGCTTTGTGGTTGAGGAACGGACCTATCTTTTGAAGTCGTCGAGGAGATATCAGGAATACTTGAGGCTGCCCAATTCTATGGCTAATGATTTGCGAATAGATTCGTTGGTCAAGCAATAGTGCCAGGCAAGAGGCATGGCCCCGCGGCGGGTAACTACCTGATAGGTAAACGCTTCTGGGTCGGGTTGCGCCCCCACGATTTGAACCGTTAGTGAAGAGCGATGCTTTGCGAGCGAAGATGGACGCAGCGCAGCAGAGAAGCCGCAGGTGCTGCATTCAGAGATTGCAGTGGTTGGCCAGATAGCGGTCAGTCGCGAAGGTTCACTGAGGGTCGCCTACAGACGCAGGGTTTTAACTGCTTTGATCGCTCGCCAGACCGCCAACTCGCAACCCTTTATGCCCTCGGGTGCGAGTTATGAGCTTCTGGAAATGTCCGCTTCTCGAGATATCCTCTTGAGGCCACAGAAGCGGTCGGTTGTAGCTGGCGCAACACGTAGTCGGGACCCCATCGCATCGGGCGCAGCCGTAGAGCTGCGGCTCAGCAACGGGCGGCTCACTCGTCACCTCGCGCGCGTCTCAGCATCCCTGCGCACGGATCCTCAATGGCCCAGCCACGCCTGCGGCGGTGAGGTTACTATGGGCATCCGCGCCCACCGGCCGCAATCCGAACAAAATGACCAATGAAGATTTGGGTCGGAGTTACGGACAAGAATTGGTACGAACACCTGACGCGGCTCGCGCCCGAAGAGGTTAACTTTTGGCAACCAAGTGGGTCGAGGACTTTTCGTGTATTACAGCCAGGCGAGCCATTCCTCTTCAAACTGCACAGCCCGGAAAACTTCATCGTCGGCGGCGGATTCTTTGTTCGTTACTCGGCGCTCCCAGCGTCCTTAGCCTGGGAGGCGTTCGAGGGGAAAAACGGCGTAGGCTCGCTCGTGGATCTCATATCACGGGTACGCCGATACCGCGTCGACGACCAGTCAATTGATCCGGTCATCGGCTGCAATGTCCTCGCCGAGCCGTTCTTTTTGCCGCGCAGTGAATGGATCGCGGTGCCACCGAATTGGGCCGCGAATATCGTTCAAGGAAAGAGCTACGACACGGAATCGGAGGAAGGCCAAGAACTCTGGACCGCCGTTCAGCAATTCATCACACACGGCCAGCGGGTGCGGGACGTCGAAACGGAACTACCAAACCAAGATCGCCGCTTTGGCGCTGAATACCTTACCCGGGGGCTCTTGGGTCAAGGCGCATTTCGGGTCTTAGTAACCGATGCGTACCTGCGCAGGTGCGCTGTAACTGGGGAGAAGACGCTGCCAGTGCTGGAAGCAGCGCACATCAAGCCGTTTGCTATGAACGGTCCGAATGCCGTGAGGAATGGAATTCTTCTTCGATCTGATCTCCACAAACTGTTCGACCTGGGATACGTAACAATCACCCCGGCGCTGAGGCTGGAGGTTAGTCCGCGACTGAAGGTGGAATGGGAGAATGGACGCGAATACTACGCGTACCACGGCAAGGAACTTAAGTGCAGGCCGGCAGATGTTGGCAATGTTCCGAGCAGAGAGTTTCTTCAATGGCACAACGAAAACAGGTTCAAGGTATGAACGCGGAGCGCCGACGCCGAGATGAAATGACATTGGAGCGGCTTCGCGATCGGCTGCGCGCCTTCGCCACCGCTCGGGATTGGAACCAATTCCACTCACCAAAAAACCTTGCAATCGCGCTCAGCGTGGAAGCCGGCGAGTTGCTCGAACATTTTCAGTGGATATCCGA
>CATPCN010000419.1 GCA_955652855.1 uncultured Chthoniobacterales bacterium
CTCGTTAGGCGCCATTCGAACCAAATCGCGCTTGCACTGAAATTTTTTTTAATGATTCTTTGTGCACGGAGATCTACATAATTTTGGTCTTCGGCAGCGTCATGAGCGGAAACGAACGATTGTTCGCGCGCTGCAAGAATGGCGTGAGCACTCCGCAAACGAGAGAACCGATCGCGCCTTCGCCTTTGCATGAAAGATCCGAAAGCTTTGCCACGAGTTGATCGTCGATCTCAAGATTTCCGGCGATCTTGATCTTTGCGCTGAAGAAAGCTTTGCGTACGCGAAGATTAACAACCGCCGCGATGGATCGCGGACCGCGCGCTTCCAGGACAAGATCGACATATTCGATCGTGATCCCGCGTGTTTCCGCCTCGATGTGCGCGAAGTTGGTCAGCAATTTAACGAGATCGCGTTTCGAAATGTTTATGTCGATCTTGCCGTCGGCGGCGCGTTGCAACAGCAAAACGATGTCGCCATTTGCCTCTCGGCTTTCATGCAGCTCAACATCCGACGCGTCGAAAGCGAGGTCGAGTTGCGCCCCTTGGATCGACATTTTTTTCCCGGAAAACGCAATTCGATTTGCGCGTAGCGCAGGTGAAGATGGGCCGACCGGCTTCGGCGGTTTCGGCGGCGGAGTTCGCAACGTTGCGCCGTCGAGCGTTACGCGGATCTCATCGAGCTTGGGGTACGCCCCGTCGACCACGTGAACGAAATTTGCCGGCGAATCGACGACTTCGCGCAGGCTTCCTTCGAGTAAATCGGAAAGCTCGGCCGCACTGGCGGGCAGGGTTTTTGTGCGCAACGGAAACATAGAAAAGCGTTTGCAATTTAGCCCTTCTTCGCTACTTTGCGCGCTTCCTTATGGCGAAAACCTCCTGGATCAATCGCAATGACCGCAAACGCGCGACGGTGAAGAAATACGCCGCGTTGCGGGCCGAGCTAAAAGCGAAAAAAGATTATGCCGGTCTTTCGCAGCTTCCGCGCAATGCGAGTCCTACGCGCGTGGTCAATCGCTGCGAAGTCACGGGACGCCGGCGCGCGTTCATTCGGCGCTTTAAAGTTTCACGCCTCACTTTCCGCGAACTTGCGTCTGCGGGATTTATTCCCGGCGTGACAAAGTCCAGCTGGTAGCATTTCGCGCCGAGGGTTTCGGATGCAGGGTGTGCATCCGCATGATGAATATTTCATCTTTCTTTTCCATTTTCGGTGTTGCGATGGTTGAGCATTGGGATTCGCCCGGTTTGCTCTTTATTAAATTAGCCACGATCGCCGCGCTCGTGGCGTTGAATGGATTCTTCGTGGCGTGCGAATTCGCCATCGTCAAAGTGCGCGCAAGTCAGCTCGACGCGTTGGTGGAAGAGGGAAATGCACGTGCAAGTTTCGTGAAACACGTTCGCGGACATCTTGATGCTTATCTCTCCGCGACGCAGCTCGGTGTGACGCTGGCCAGTCTCGCGCTCGGCTGGATCGGCGAACAATTTTTCGCGCAAATGCTCGAGCCGTTCTTCGCGTTGGCTAATATTCACTCGCACGTTTTTGTCACGTCCGTTTCGGTCGCGCTCGCTTTTATCGGCATCACTTTCCTGCACATCGTGTTCGGTGAGCTCGCCCCCAAATACACGGCGATTGCCAGTCCGTTGCCGGTCGCGCTGCGCTTGGTCCGACCGCTCAACGCATTTTATCTTCTGTTCAAGCCGGCCATTTGGATGCTGCACAAATCTTCAAACTTTCTCTTAAAAGGATTGTTGCGCATTCAACCGGTCTCGGGGAAGGAGCTGGCGCATACCGAAGAAGAGTTGCGCCTGATTCTCGACCAAAGCGAGGAATCCGAAGAAGTCTCGCCGCTCGGCCGCGATCTCTTAATGAATGCGCTCGATCTGCGCCGGCGTGTTGTGCGCGATATCATGACGCCGCGTGGCGACGTCGTTTATCTCGATCTTGAGGAGAGTTTCGAGGAGAACGTAAAAAAAGCGCTCGCCTCTCGTCACACGCGCTTTCCCCTTTGCCGCGGACATCTCGACAACGCGGTCGGCCTCATTCACATCAAAGAGCTGGTGCCGATGATGCGCGATCTGCAGCCCGATTTGTTGCGCATCAAACGCGATTTGATGCCCGTGCCGGAAATGATGTCGCTGGAAAAGCTGCTCAATTTATTTCTGAGCAAGCACGCGCACCTCGCCATCGTGGTGGACGAATACGGCGGCACCGTCGGAATGGTCACGCTCGAAAACGTGCTCGAGGAATTGGTGGGCGACATTCAGGATGAGTTCGACACGGAAAAGGAAGAGTTCCGCACGATCAACGAAAACGAGTTTTCGGTGGACGGTTCGCTCGGACTGTACGAACTGCGCGATCTCGCCGGTTTGGAATTGGAGAGCGCCGATGTCAGCACGATCGGCGGATACGTCACGCATTTGCTCGGTCATCTTCCGAAACAGGGCGAGCAGGTTAAGATCGACAATTATCTTGTCACGATTTCGCAAACCGACGGGCGCCGTGTCGGGCAATTGCATTTTAAAAAACTGAGCGACACGCCCGCTTCCGTCACGGTTAAGGCCGATGGAACGGCGCGGTAAAGTTTGGAACTCATCGTCGAGACCGAGATCGCCTGTCCGCATTGCGGCGAATCGTTCACGCTTCAAGTGGACACGTCGCAGAGTAATCAATCGCTAATCGAAGATTGCACTGTTTGCTGCCGGCCGATCGCAATCACGATCCACGCCGAGCCGGGCGCAGTGATCGCAGTGCAAACGTCGCGCTGACGAAAACGTTCAGCTCAACAATTTCTCTAAAACGTTTTGTCGTTGGCGGCGTTGTCGATGTTGCGCAGCGAATGAGCGATTGTGCCGAATCGTTTTTCCTTTTGCTGTCGACGGAAGTGCGCATCCGATTTGTTCCAATCCATGAAGCGCTGCGCCGCGCAATGATGCTTCGAGTTCCGCGCTGTTCGTGAGGTCGCGGCCAATTGCATCGGCCACTAAACGCAACGACGTCGCCGAGTGTGCCACGCCGCCCGACACAATGACCTGACGCGCGCGTCCGGCTGTCGTCTCGATCAAATCTAAAATGTCCGCGAGCCGGTAATAAGTGCTCGTGGTTGCCGCGCGCAGGATGTCAGAAGCGCGCGCGACTTGCGTAAGACCTGTGACAACGCCGCGCAAATTCTCCGGCCAGCTCGGCGCGCGTTCGCTTACCCAAAATGGCAGAACCGTAATCGGATCCGTGGCGGCGATCGCGCGCGACATGTCGATCTTGTCCACGCGCAGTTCGCGCAAACACCAGGCGCGCAGATTTCCCGCATTGCTGATGGCGCCGCCGATGACTTCGCGTTTCTCATCGACTATGTAACGAAACAATCCGAACGGCACTTGATCGTTACCGCGCGGCCTTATCATTCGGACAGCGCCGCTCGTTCCGATATTGATCGCAACGCGATTCTTGCCGTCAGCGCCGGAACCAAGGTTGCTCGCGGCGCCATCGCCGATCACGGTGAAAATGTTTGCGTTACGCAGTTCCTTTCGAATGCGCGAGCTGCGTGGCGAACGATCGCTGATCTCGCTCATAAGATCGACATGTACTTGGCAGAACTCGCAAAGTTCTTCGTCCCACGTCCGCGTTCTCAAATTATAGAGACCGGTCGCGCTCGCCATCGAGTGGCTGCAACCTCTTGCACCAAACATTTCGGCGAAAACCCATTCGGCCGGCGACACCCAACGCGCCACTTGCGAAAACAGACGCGGCTTTGTGCGACGTAACCAGACGAGCTTTGCCGGCCAAAAAGAGGCGCGCAACATGCAGCCGGTCCGCGCGTGAATTTTTGCTTCGGAAAATCTTTCGCGTAATCGCAGCGCGTCCTCGGCGCAGCGCGCATCACCC
>CATPCN010000420.1 GCA_955652855.1 uncultured Chthoniobacterales bacterium
AAGTCGAGCGAAATGAGAAAATCCGGTGATTTTCGCATTGTTGAGAGTTTTACCGGCAAAAACCCCAATGGCGCAATTTTGATATCGGTTTGTCGCGCAACAATATCCGGTGGGTTCGCCAATACCGAATCTGAACCGGAGCGGATTACAGGCACGCTTTTCCAAACGACCTCGTAAACAGCTTGCCAGGCGCGCGGAAATACACGAAGTAGTTGCCCACAGCGATTGTCGATCTACGCCGGCAAATCAGTTCGGGCTGTGGCTCAGCTTGGTAGAGCGCCTGCCTCGGGTGCAGGAGGCCGCGGGTTCGAATCCCGCCAGCCCGATTGCAAATTTCTTCTCAGAGGCGGCACGCGCTCCGTGGTCGGCCTTCGATTCCTCCAATGTATGACCCTCAGAATCAATCTCCTGTTTGCGACATGCTTCGTGTCCGCACTCACGTTCGCTTCACCTTGTCGTGCTTGGGATAATGAAATACCGCCCCAACTAAAAGGCATCTGCCTTTATGCGCCCGACCCTGAATATCCGCCTAACTTGTATCACCGAGGAATCGCTGGTTACGGCGTTTTTCGCATCACCATCGATCCGAAGACGGGTCACGTGAGCGAAGTAAAAGTTCTTCGCAGCACTGGCTACGTCATTTTGAATGAATTAGCCGCAAAAGCATTTCTGCAATGGAGGTTTAAGCCAGGGACTAATGGCCAGATAAACATTCCAATGGATTCCACGTAATCGGCTATTCTAAGGAAATTCATTAATTCCGGAAACGAAAAGGCGGCTCGCCTTCTTTGACAGAGTGCTGTCGGAAGCAGCAGACTGAGTGCGCCGATGAACCAGGCCGTCTTCATCACGATCGCGATCACCGGTTTCGGGATCGCATTTTTTCACGCGGCCATTCCCACACATTGGTTGCCGTTTGTATTGACGGCGCGCGTGCAGCGATGGACTCACGCCAGAACGCTCCTTGTCACGGCATTCGCCGGCACCGGTCATGTGCTCTTCACCGCATTCCTCGGTCTGCTCCTGACGCTTTTCGGTTTCGCTCTGCATGAAAGAATCGGTCAATGGTTTCCACGCATTGCCGGCAGCGCGCTGGTTCTCTTCGGAATTTTTTACATCTACCGGCAACTCGTCAGCGGCGGTCATTCACATACTCATCTCTTCGGCGGACATCCCCACGCTGAGCCGGAAGATCGACATGCACACGAACATGTCGATCTTTCTTCTAACGCGGGACGCAAGTCGTCGCCGCCCATTTCGGATCGAGTAGCAATCACGAGCCTGCTCGCGCTGCTCACCTTTTCGCCCTGCGAAGCTTTTCTGCCGATTTACGTCTCCGGTATTCGCTACGGTTGGATGGGCTTCGCTTTGCTCACCGCCATTCTTTCCGTCGCGACCGTCGCCGGCATGATCGTCTTCACCTGGCTCACCCTAAGCGGCATGAAAAAAATCAGTCTTCGTCAGCTTGAAAAATATGAGCTCGGTTTGATGGGCGCGCTCCTTTGCGTCGTCGGCATCCTCATCATCTTGTTCGAGAAATAACAATTTTCCTCCGCGCAAAGTTGCATCGACATTGCGCGATGGAACTCAAGGTCGGCGATAAAGCGCCGGAATTTCGCGCAACCGCGGTTGGCGGAAAACATGGATCGGGCCGGGAAGTTTCTCTTTCCGATTTTCGCGGCGCGGCTGTCGTCCTTTATTTCTATCCAAAAGACGACACGCCGGGCTGCACGAAGCAGGCGTGCGCCTTGCGCGATGCGTGGAGCGAGATGCACGGACTCGGCGAGATTCTCGGCGTGAGCGTCGATCCGGCAGACAGTCACGAAAAGTTTATCGAGAAATATCAACTCCCCTTCCCGCTGCTTTCCGATACCGATCAAAATATCGTGAAAGCTTACGGCGTTTGGGTTGAGAAAAACATGTACGGCAAAAAATACATGGGCACAGAACGCACCACCTTTGCGATCGATGCAAAGGGCCGCATTTCAGCCATCTTCCGCAAAGTGAAGCCGGAAGAACATGTCGATCTTTTGCGCTCGGCGTTGTCCTCAAAATAAGTAATGGCCTACGCGTGCGAAGATTTTAATCGATGATCATCATTCTAAAATCCGGCAGCAGCCAGGCCGAAGCCCAGGACATTCTCGATCACATCGAGGGGTTGGGATTGCGCCCGCTTTACATGCCCGGGACCGAGCGCATCGTCATCGGCGCGATCGGTGATGAGCGCGTACTCGAATCGCTGCATCTCGAAAATTATCCGCAAGTCGAGCGCGTCACGCCGATTCTCGCCCCGTACAAATTGGTCAGTCGCGAAATTCATCCGCATGACACGATCGTTAGGCTTGGCAACGCGAGCATCGGCGGTGATCAGTTCGCCGTTATCGCCGGTCCGTGCGCGGTGGAAAGTTACGACCAAATGCGCGAAACGGCTGAAGCTGTGAAGACCGCGGGCGCAACCGCGCTGCGCGGCGGCGCCTTTAAGCCGCGCACCAGTCCATACAGTTTCCAAGGGTTGGGCTCGGAGGGATTGAAAATTTTGGAAACCATCGGCCGCGAATTGCAAATTCCGGTTGTCACCGAAGTCGTGGACATCGCCGATGTCGAAGCGGTCGCGCAACACGCGGATGCGTTGCAAGTGGGCGCGCGCAACATGCAAAATTTTCGTTTGCTCCAAGCGGTCGCAAAATGCGGCAAGCCGGTCGTGTTGAAACGCGGCATTGCCGCCACGATTCAAGATTTGCTTCTCGCCGCCGAATACATTCTCAGTGGCGGCAATGCCGACGTCATTCTTTGCGAGCGCGGAATCAAAACTTTCGAAACGGCGACGCGGAACACTCTCGATCTTAACGCCGTCCCGTACATCAAGCAGCGCAGTCATCTCCCGGTGATTGTCGATCCATCGCACGGCAGCGGCCTTCGCGATCTTGTCGCACCGATGTCGCGCGCGGCCGTCGGCTGCGGCGCGGATGGAATCATGGTCGAAGTCCATCGCGATCCGGCGCACGCTCTTTCCGACGGACAGCAATCGCTTTATCCGGTGGAATTCGCGAAACTGATGCGCGATATTCGTCCGTTCGTCGAAGCGAGCGGAAAATCGTTGTGAGTCACGATCAACTTGCGCCCGGCAGCGTTCTGCCGCTCGTCCGATCAATTTCCAGCGCGCCCGATCCGCTCGATCTATTCGTGAAAACTTGCGATGGCGGAATGAAACCGGACACGCTTCTGCTCGAATCGGGTGACACGGCGGACCGGCGCAGCGAAAAAAGCTTGCTCGTCGTGGGCAGCGCGCTGCGGATTAGTTGTCGCGGGCGCATTGTCGAAGTGGAAGCGCTTAACGCCAACGGGAAAAGCATTCTCCCGTGGCTTGCGAGCAAGCTTGATGCGGACGCTAAGATCGACATATCGCAAGATTCCAAAGATTCTATCGTCGCGCGTTTCGCTCCGCCAACCTTCAGCGATGAAGAATCGCGATTGAAAGCAGCTTCGCCGATTGATGTTTTGCGCAGCGTGATGCAGATGAGCGCGGCTTCATCGACAAGCGCGCATCTTCCTCTCGTGGCCGGCGTTTTCAGCTACGATTTTCTCGGCACCTACGAATCGCTGCCGCCGGCCGCGGCCGACGAATTGCAGTGGCCTGATTTTGAATTCTGGCTCCCGGACCGAATGATTTTGGT
>CATPCN010000421.1 GCA_955652855.1 uncultured Chthoniobacterales bacterium
GCCCGACAAAACGCGCTTCGGTTCGATTTGAAAAAGTGAATATGGGACTCATCAACTCTCAAACCTACATCGTGTCCTGTGGGGTTAACGGAGCCTCGGTTTTCTAGCGTCCTGCGACACGGAAAGCTATCGCACAGAAAGCCGCCGCCGCACGGTGGGCCAAAGTCGGTAAGAAGCCCAAGTAATCTCACCCATTTCACCTTAGAGACGTAACCGCGCGTCCCGTTCAACCGATCCAATTGGCATGAAGAGACTGTTTCCGTTTGCTTTCCTTTGCGGCGCGCTCGGTTTGGCTCAGCCAACCGACAAATGGAAATTGGATGCAGGGATCGTTGTTAACACTGTGCTCGTGCAGGACGATTGCATCAATGATTTTCTTAGAGCTTACGCTCAGAGCGGCCTAGAGCGGCGCAAGATGATCTCGGAAATGCAGCGAGTAGGCTGCCTGAAACCATTCCCCGATTCATACGTGGCATTCTCATCTGGGACGAAGAGTTTCAAAGGCGAAGGAAAGTCGTTTTCTATGCGCCGCGTGGTCCTGATCGACCCGGATTTGATTCAGGTCGCCATACTCACCAACATGGATAAAGAGGCATTCGCAAAACACTTCGACACGCTGGAAGGCATATCCGGAGCAGTTCTGGGTGAACCGCACATGGCGTCGGCTTCTATGTCGATGGGTTGGATTCCAGCCGACTCTTATATGAAAAGCGGAAGAGACGAGTTGCTGCAACTATACGGGCCGAAGAAGGAATTTAAACCGTCGCCCAGCGCGCGAGTCGCCCCAGTTCCAATCCCTCAATCTAGCCCTTCAGCAGGAAAGATCAGCAACCAATGATTCCTGGAATTGGTTTGGTGATCGGCGCGTACGTGATCCTTCGCAGCGTCGATCTGCTGTGCAGTTTCCAAAAGCGCTACACAGGAAAGTTCGCACGCATCATCGTTCCAATTTGTTGCGCCGTAACGATTGCGCTTGCCGTCGATCTGGTTTTCGGCCTTGTAGTCATCCACAACGCCGCACTCTCCACGCTTCAGCTTTCCAACGATCCGGCATCAATCGACGCTCTGATTCGGGAGGGACACGTTGGCCACTGATACACGTCCGAACTACACGCCGCTCAAAGCAATCGCTGGAATAGGAATGGCTTCGCTGCTGTTTGCGGTTGTCGTAATGAGTTACTACCACGCTACCGGCGGATCGCAGCCAAGCCTCAAGGCCGGAGACCGGCGCGAGTTTTCTCCGCCGCGGTCTTCCGCGCCCGCGCCCGGCATCGATTCATTTAAGCCAAGGTCAGCGAAGCTGTCAACAAGATCAAAATCGGGGAAGATCCCGGTCGCTGCGACGAAAGAAGATCTCTCCGATCTTGAAGTGTTCGCACTCACTGACAATTCGCAGGGGATTGCTCAACTTGCCATTCGAGGCCGCGTATTCATGGTGGCGCAAAACACCTTCGTCCAAGTCAAAGAGCGGAGCCTCGGACCAAACGAACGCATCGGCCACTATACGAAACACCGGATCACAATCATGGACGGTCCGAACAAAGGCACTGAAGGCTGGGTGCCAGCGGGATTTCTTCACTAGCGTCCACTCGACGCGGCTCCGGCCCCACCATCCAACCCATCGGCAGGCAGATCAGCAATCAGTAATTCACTAGCATCCGTACTGTGACTCAATCCCAGCGCGTGCATCCGCTCCTATTGTGGATCGCGGGCATCGTGCTTGCGGTGTTGCCGGCTTGGAGGGTGGCAATGCGGTAAAGTTCGCTCTCACATTTGTGGACTGGAATTCCTACCTGATTCGTTCTACGACGTTGCGCAATGTGTCCAGGTTTGCGGCAGACAATCGGTAGCTATAGGCTCCCAAAGTTGCTTGGATCTCACTGTCGGCTGAAAGCCCGCGCACGTCAGCGGGGCCCGGGAGTGTATTAGGCAAAATGCGGTTATTCATCTGCAATAACTGCGGCCACACCGAGTGGTTTCTTGGATCATAAGTGACTTCGAGGCGTTTCTAGTGTGACGGGGAGTTTAGAAATAGTAATCGGGGGAACCAAGCACCCGGCTGCTACCATTCATCTGAATGCACAAATTCGAAATTCAAAGCTTTACGGAACTGGTCTTTAAGCTGTACTCGGAGAAGCTGAAAAAGATCACGCGAGTGAAATTCATACTCCTTGAGAAAGACGCGGTGCGCAGCGTCGTAAACAGGGGTGGTGGGTGAGCGGCCGGTTTTTCAAGACTCTCGGCAGTAATCGGCGACGAGGACGATCATGCCGGGTGCAGTGCACCCGGAACTGTGATCAGCTATGCGTTTTGGCAGCGCGAGTTTGGCGGAGATGCGAGGTAATGGGAGTCACCTTGTCCAAGACACGCCGCGAAGTACGGGTGACCAATTCAGCGCGATGCTCTATGTCGAAGCCTGCGGCAGTCTCCTCGACTGCGGGTTCCACGCCGCAACCAGTCATGAGAGCCGCCGGTGCAGTTAGCGGTCTTCGGGCCATGGCACAGATGTCTTCACGCGATAGATATGGTCGGCGTGCAGCGTGCCCTTCGCGTCATATGTCCCCTCCACAGCGACGGGGCGCCCGATGAATAGCTGGGTGCTACGTTGCTGTTCGATGGCTGTCGTGGCATCGACTTGCAGGAGCCTCTCGCTTCGCAGCCGGATCGTGAGTTGCGAACCGTTGATGCTCTCGATCGCTCCGAAAACCTCGTGCGGCGAACGCGGAGTAGTGGGCGGCGTCGGAGTTTGCGGCGCCCCAGGCGCGCGGTCGCGGTGAGATGAGACCAGGGGAATTGTTCCGAAGATATAAAGTTGTCCGTAGCTCGCGACAAACACTTCGCCGTTGGCAACCACCGGAACGATGTTGGCGTTGGCAAAATAGTTGGGGTTCGTCCAAGTTCCCGCGTTCGCCTTGAAGATCTGTGTGAGCTGCGTCCGTATCGGGAACGGTCCAAAATACTGGTCCGGAACTTGCGTGGCTTCAAAAGCGTAGAGCAACACCTGATTGGGAGGATTGCTTGTGGAATACGGACGGGGCACCGCCCAGATGATCATGCCCGTTTCTCCATTTGATGAAATACTCGTGAAGAATCCGCCATCCCCATCCTTTTGTTGGACGGGCAATGAA
>CATPCN010000422.1 GCA_955652855.1 uncultured Chthoniobacterales bacterium
ACATAATGTATTACTACGGAGACTTGCCGGCCACTACACCCACGAAAGCTCCTAAAACGAAAGGTGCGTGGGTTTCCGGCGGCCCTGTGAACGATATTACCTCCAATATTCCAACCTCCGAATCGCGCTACGGCGGCGCCGGAGTGAACCTCGGTGTCGGAAATCATGTGGAGGAGCAAGACGATTTCCAAGGAAGCTTCGCCGCGTCGTTAACGTTCGTACGCACCTACAACAGTTATGGTTTCGATTCTGCGGGCCACGTGCTCCAAGACGTGGGTGTCGGCTGGCGCAGCAATTGGGATCGCTCGATATGGCTCAACTCGAACGCCACCGTGGCGACCGTCGTGCGGGGCACTTCGGAATCCTACGTATTTACCTACAACTCCGGTACGGGCGCATGGGTTCCGACTGCGGACGTCGCTGCCGGACTGGTTCAGATAAATGACGGGACCGGGGTCGCGATCGGCTGGATATTGTCGCTTCCCACGGGGGTAACCGAGCAATATGACGCCCTTGGTCGGCTATCTACCATGACGATGCTGCAAGGCGCCTCGTACACGCTCACCTACGACAGCAATGGCCGGCTGCAAAACGTGCAAAACAATTACGGGCGCCAGTTGTCGTTTGCGTACGACGCCAATGGCCGCCTGTCTACCCTCACCGATCCCGCCGGCGGACTCACGCAGTATACGTACGATACGCGGGGCCGAATGGTGACTTTGACCTACCCGGATGCGAGGAGCCGACAATATTCGTACGGGAACTCCACGTGGCCGTTTGCAATTACGCAAGTCATCGACGGAACGGGCAGCGTGTATGCCTGGTATACCTACGACTCGTCGGGCAGGATCGCGTCCAGCACACTAGGAAACGGAGGAAGCGGGACCTACAGCTACAACAGTAATAACACGACGTTCACCGATCCTGCAGGAGCAACTTGGTACAAGTCGTTCGGCACGAACCAAGGGGAGGCGCAGATCAGTAACGAGAGCGTGTCCTGCTCCGGCTGCCCCAATGCGTCATCGCTATTTACCTACAGCACGTTGGGATACCTACAAACCAGACCAACAAAGCGGGCGTCCAAACAACTTGGGCCTACAACGGCCGTAACCTTCCCAACTGGATGACGGAGGCAGCAGGTCGTCCCGAGCAACGGACGACCTATTACTATTGGCATCCGACGCTCAATCTCCCCACGAGCACTACGCAAGACGGGCAGTCGATCTCGTATCAATACGATCAGTCAGGTCGTACCACGCAAAAGACCGTATCGGATGGGAACACGACTCGGACCACAACATACGCATATAACGCGCAAGGGCTGGTGACGTCGATCGTCGGCCCGCGAACCGACGTCAACGACGTCACGTCGTACACGTACGATAGCCTCGGCAATATGCTGACGGCCACCAATCCGTTGGGTCAGACGACTAGCTACGCCAACTATACGGCACTGGGTCTGCCGGGACAGATCAGGTATCCCGACGGCACTACTCGAACCTACACCTACGACGCCCGTGGCCGCGTGCTCACCGACACCTACGCGGGGACCTCAGCCACAACGGCCTACAACGCGAACGGCGATGTCGCGTCCGTCACGCTAAACGACGGTAGCAGCGTGACCAACGTGTACGACTCCGCGCATCATTTGATCGAGACCGACAACAGTCACGGCGAAAAGATCAAGTACACCCTCGATGCGGTGGGTCGCGTCACGCGCACCGACACGTACGACAACAGCAACACGTTGGTAGCCACCAGCAGCGCGAGCTATGATGGGATGGGGCGCAAGGTGCTAGTCACCGACGCGAACGGCAAGTGGACTCAATCCGTGTACGACAATGTCGGTAACGTTACCTCTACTAACGCGCCGCTTAACCATTGGTCGCAAAGCAACTACGATGGCTTGAACCGGCGAACGATGTATAACGCACCGTCGGGCACGGTGTGGTTCGGATATAACAGTTTTGACAAACTGATGTCGGTTCTCGACGTACGGAACAACACGACCTCGTACACGTACAACCTCTTTGGGGATCAGCTCTCGCTCACCAGTCCAGATACCGGCACGTCGACCTTTACCTACGACAAGGGGTCCAATACGCTCACCAAGGTCGATGCGCGGCAAAAGACCACCACAAATACTTACGACGCATTCGGTCGATTGACCCATGTAGGGTATTCGGATGGTCAAGGGGTCGCGATGACCTATGACATCGCGTCCAACGGCGTCGGGCGGCTTGCCTCGATGACGGATCTGGCCGGAACAACTTCGTACACGTACGACGTGAATGGCCGCGTGGCGACCAAAACACAGGTCGTGCAAGGGGTATCGCTGCGACTCGCCTTCGGCCGTGACAGTCTCGGCCGCGTGACGAGTGTGACCTACCCGTCGGGCAAGATCCTGGCAATCACCTACGCCAATGAGCGCCCGGTGTCGATGACCTGGAATGGGGCCACTGTAATTTCAGGCATCCAATATTTCCCGTTCGGCGCGGCGGAGAGTTGGCTGTTTGGCGGGACCAGGGAATACACACGCTACATCGACGCTAACAATCGGATCTGGAAATACCTCACGCCAACGGGCTCGCGCTCACTCACTTACGACGATGCCTGGCAGATCACGAAGGTTACGGACAGTGCTACCGGACAAACACAAAACTTCACGTACGATGATGCTAGTCGCGTATTGACCTTCTCGGGCTTCACGAGCGCGGCCACGAGCGAAACGCGATCATATACGTACGACTACGTTGGCAATCGGGCGAGCGCCAACGTGAACGGTGCCGCGTATACGTACACCTACCCGACCAGTAGCAACCAGCTGCAAAGCGTGTCGGGCCTGTCCTACAATAATTATGACGCGAGCGGCAATCTGCTATCTGACGGCTGGCGGCAGCACACGTACGACGCGCGGGGGCGGCTCACGCAGACCGTCGGCCAGGGAATTGGGACATATTCGTACCAGTACAACGGCAACGGGCAGCGCGTTTTCAAGCTCAACAACGGGGCGGGGAAAATCTGGATTTACGATGATGCGGGAAATCCTGTTGGCGAGTATGCGTATCCCGGAGGCGCGCCGGTGCAGGAACTAATCTGGCTGGGCGCGACTCCCGTAGCGGTCGCTGCGAGTCTTTCACAGGGCCAGAAGCAATATAGCTATGGTCTCGGCTACATTTGGCCCGATCACCTTGGCACACCGCGTGCAATCATCAATTCGGGCGGGACTCAGATTTGGCAGTGGGACAGCGCGCCGTTTGGGGATACCGCGGCCAACTCGAATCCGTCGGGCCTAGGCACGTTTACATTCAATCACCGGTTTCCGGGTCAGTATCTGGACGAGAGCGGGGTGCATCAGAATGGAGCCCGCGTTTACGATCCAGCGATCGGCAGATACATTCAGAGCGACCCAATTGGTTTGCTGGGCGGCGTTAGCACATACGCCTACGCGCTGGGGAATCCCATACAGTCGGCCGATCCTACTGGCCTATTTAGATACGGAGACATTCAACCGTCTCGTATCGATTTCGTAACAGGTACCGTAACCTTCTATGTTCCTTTCCTGGCCATTGGGTGGGGCGGAACTTTGAGTGTGGATAGATATGGGAATGTATATGGTGGATTCGTTGGCTCGTTCGGTATGCCCAGTGCTTTTAGTGGAAGCCTCATGGCAGGAACATTCAATCAACCGGGGACACCAACGCCGGGACAGCTCTCGAATTTGCTAAGCGGAACGGGCTTGACATTCACGGCAGGCAATGTCGTCGGGGCAGGCATTACCACTTCCCCCGGCAACGGGAGTGCAACCCTTTCCGGCATTACAACTCCAGGTGCAACCGTTGAAGTGGGCCCCAATTCGAGCCTCATCGGCAACATAGGAATCGGAGCGACGCCACCAGGTTCGTGCACGCCGTGAAGAATCTTCTCCTGGCAATTGCCCTCTTAATTCTGTTCTTGGCCTGGGGTATCGTAGCCCTAGTGTGGCCGGAGGAAATTCGCGATCGCATTGTTCGTAATTATCGCCGCATCGGCATTAGACCGACTCTTTGGCATTTGCTCTTTACGGAAACGTACATATGGAGTTTTCGCGTCGGGGGAGCGATCTCGATCCTTGTTGCAATATTTCTCGGATGGCTAATCGTTGCAAATAAGATCATTCCATAGGTTTGGAAAACGCCTTGGTAAATCATGGTTCATTGAGGCGTCGTTCCGCTGCACAACGCGATCATCGTTGGGGGCCCTCGCATCTCGCGGCACGACGCACCGTGATGAATCATGGCTTCAATTGCGCGGTGAGAGAACGCCGGGATTGACCAAGTCGCTGGTCGCGTCCCCGAGACCGCACGTCGGAATTGATTTCCGGCGCGATGTATACGCGTCCCCCTACCGAGGCTATTCGAGCGATCAGAAAAGCTTGATCGAGAAACAGCATGCGATCCGTCGGGCAACCCTTCGTATTCATGAGCCTCTTTGAGTCGCCATTCCTCATCGGCTAGCGCAGCCAAACTCGCGTTTGCCCAAGCCGACTGGGGGTCTTCGGTGTTAGCCCATTATGCAACGCTTCGTCCTTCTTCCGATATTCGCGTGGCTGTTGTCTGGCTGCAGCGTCCCACTGTCGTCGGACGCTTTCAACAACACTCTTGAGGCCCAGTTCCTGCGAAGCGTCGTTGACAAACTTAGTTCGGGGGACGTCTCATCCGTTGAGCAGCTACTCGATCCAAAGCTGGTTGAACCAAATGTTCGGGCAGCGTTGGAGCGAACCGCCGCGGTGTTGCCGGCGGAACCCGCTCTTAGCGTTGAACCTGTTGCTTGGAACGTCGTCGTAAGCACCGCCGGACCCCGTACCGCAACAGTCGCTGCTGAGTACACGTACCCATCCTCAAAGTGGTTTGTTATTTCAGGGGAGCTAACTGGCGAGCCTGGAAGCTTCCGCATCCTGCGCTTCAACGTTGAGCCTCTCTCCGTCCCAATGGCTCAGCTGCATGCATTCACATTCCAGGGCAAAGGTGTCATGCACTATGTGTTCTTACTCTTAGCTGTGCTGGCCTTCGCTTTATCTGCGTTTGCATTTGTCCGTTGCGTCCGCAGCAAGAATATTCGGCGCAAGTGGCTATGGGCAGCATTCACTCTTCTAGGCTTCTGCGCATTCACGCTCAATTGGACGTCGGGCGCGATCTCAGTGAATCCGTTCTCTTTCAATCTGTTCAGTGCCGGTGCAACTCGTGCAGGCTGGGTTGGCCCTTGGATTATTACGTTTTGCATCCCCATTGGTGCCATAGCGTTCCTCTTGAAGCATCGCAATGTCGCAGCTGAACCAACAGAGAGTTAATCGTCCGTCGCTTGAGCAGCCGCCGCAAGCAGAGGTGGCCCGGGAAAATGAGACAGCGATGGCAGCGCCTTCGCGAAGAATGCCGGCAGTGCCACCAACTATGTCGTTCCACCGGGACGCCGTGCCCAGTCCGTCATCGTGAGCTGAATACGGCTAGACGAGGTACTCGTCGAGCAACTTCTTGTTCAGACTGTATGCGTTGCCTTCGTGGTCAACTCGCCGCGTTGGCGCGTAGATGCGGAAGGCCTGAGACTTCTCCCGCATTACCTGTTGGTTCTTGGTCTCAGTCTGCACGACACGTCCCAATAACTTCTGGCCCGAGCCCAGTCAGAGCGAGCAACCTATCGAGCCGGCCCCCGGGTACACTCTCCTGTGGTCCCTAAGATTGACGATGATGCGCCCGGTTACTAACCTGGAACTCGCATTCGCCGCGCTTGCGGTGGCAGTAGTGATTCTTGTGTTCGCGGGGATGCGCTTTGTCGTGGATGAACCCGGGAAAGAGCCGCTCGTCTACTTCATCGCGTTTCTGGTGATTATCGGGCTATCAGCATCCTTTCCACTCTTGCGAAAACGACGCAGGGATGGACTGACGAGTCCGTGGTCAAGGCCAGTTTCGGATGCGACGGCAAACGCCGTGGTGAACATTGTAAGTTTCCTCTGGTTCTGCTTGGTGACGCTCATTGTCTTTCTAATGCTTAGGGTGAAGGCAAATCCTATGTTGATCGTGGCCCTGTCGTTGGCTCTTATCGCCGTTATCATCGGGGGGCGATATCTTCGCCGGCGCGTTTTTCACGGGACACCGTTGCTTCCATACGCTGTGGCATCTGTCGGGGCGCTAACTTCGTTCCTCATGATCGCTGCATTCGTCTAGCTTAGGGGCCACACCCTGCCCTGATGCGGCGGATTAGGTTGACCCGAAATGTGGTGGACAAAAATGTCTGCCCAGTTCGATGGACCCACGGGGCCAAAGTCCTCCATGCCGCCCCTCGCGTTTCACCATAGCGGACCGGAGGGAGCGACGCTGCCGCTCGCACAGTCAGCGCAGCGACCGAGCGCACCTAGGGTGATTGCCACCGGCATCACCGACGTGGCAACTAAGACCTACCGGCGCGGCGGGAACACAAGTTGGCGTTGAGCAAAGCGGCCCATCGCCTGCGGCTTGCGCCCCAAGACGTGCCTCGTCAGCACCGGCCACATCAAAGTACGCACGCTCGCTCGTCGCATGATCGGGGCGTACGGCGAAATAGAGCCAAAGAACGATCGCGAGCACGGCGCTAAGGGCCACCGAGCTGCAGATCACGCAGAGCAGCACGGCCATGACTATCGTAACCATGGCGAATGGCGATACCTGTACCTTCCCCGACACTTATAGCCAAAGGGGTCATTTCGGCCGATTGATTGGTAGCTACCTCTGCGCCAGCGGCGCGAGCGGAACATTTGATTTTTACGAAATGATCCGCAACTTCTCCGACTTCCGGGCGGTAACTCGAATCGCGCCTTCGAATGGTTGCACATTGAAGGGCTACTTGATAGGTCTGACGCAACCGCTGGTACCATAATCAACGTGCGCAGGATTCCCGCCGTGATCGCGCCATTCGACGCATTGGTGGGAGATCGCAGGCCGGATTGGAATTTAACTGCGGATTGGTCTTGCCCTGCTGATGAACCTTACGGCGTCCCGCTGCCGCAACCAGTAAGCGACCGGTTTCGAGCGGTACGTATGTCGGCTTCGGGGTCGTAAGCAGCAAATCATCGGTAGTAACTTTCCTGATCCTCTGCATCAACTCGCAACCGTTAAGGCGTTTGGTTGCGAGTCGAGCAGTAGCCTCTGTGGCAGGCCTCACACGCCCGGAAATGTGTGGACCAATTCCTGAAGGCGCACTTTGGCGTCGCGCAGAATCGACGCTCCGTCGCCGACGAGCAGCGTGTCGAATTTGAGGTCGAGCAGCGTGCGCACGCTTGCCTTTAGCCGCGCAGGATCATCCATCACCCTTTCGCGCAGCAGCGCGCACCGGCCCGGCGGATTCCCGATCACCGCGTCGCCCACGATCAGGAGCGAGCGCTCCGGCCAATGCAGCGCGACCTCGCCGGGGGATTTGCCGGCGACGGCGACGATGGTCACTGGGCCGATCTTCTCGCCCACGTGCATTTCCCCGTCGATTTCGGCGCCCTGGCTGCGGGCATGGGAAGCGTCGTCCGGATGGATGAGGGTCGTCGCGCCGGTGTGCGCGCGCACCGCGTTGGCTGAGCGCGAATGGTTACGAT
>CATPCN010000423.1 GCA_955652855.1 uncultured Chthoniobacterales bacterium
ATTTTCAAGCGCGCCAAAAAGGTGGCCATAAAATCGAGTCCGGGCATGTGGTTTAATGTCGATGGAGAGCTTGTCGGAAATCAACCAGCGATATTTGAGATCATGCCGCACGCGATTCATTTTATGGTCGGCCACAAGTGATGAAGACGAAGATCTTGAGCGTGAGTGCTCTGGCAAAAAAAGCGGAGACTTTGCGTGCGGAAGGCAAACGACTCGTTTTGACAAATGGTTGTTTCGATCTCTTGCACGTCGGTCACGTGCGCTATTTGGAAGCGGCGCGCGCGCGCGGCGATTCGCTTGCAATCGCTCTCAACAGCGACACTTCCGTGCGCGCGCTCAAGGGCGAAGGTCGTCCGCTTAATCCGGAGAACGATCGCGCGGAAGTTCTCGCAGCGCTCGAATGTGTGGATTACGTCGCTGTCTTTTGCGAAATGCGCGCGACACAATTTTTCGAGACGGTCCGACCTGCCATCTACGTGAAAGGTGGAGATTACAAACTGGAAACGCTCGATCGTGAGGAACGTGCGGCGTTGGAAAAAATCGGCGCTGAAATCAAGATCCTGCCGCTCCAGCCGGGCTATTCGACTTCGCGTTTGATCGCGCGACTACATGAGCAATGAGTGCGCTGGCGCTCGGGATTCTCGGTTCTGGAAAGGGAACTAATTGCCGCGCGATCCTGGAATGCATCCGCGCCGGCACTCTGCGGGCGGACGCGCGCGTGATCATTTCCGATGTGCTCGATGCTCCGATTCTGGAGATCGCGCGCGAGTTCGGAATTCCAAACGCTTACCTTCCGCCGGGAAAATTTCGAACGCGACTTGAACCCGCGGTCGAGATGGAACTCGTCGACATGCTGCGCGCCGCACAAGTCGAGCTTGTGATTCTTGCGGGCTTCATGCGCGTTTTGAAAAACCCAATGCTCGATGCGTTTCCGCGGCGCATCTTAAACATTCATCCATCGCTTCTGCCAAAATTTCCGGGCATTGAAGCGTGGAAACAGGCGCTGGCCGCCGGAGAAAAGTTAACGGGCTGCACCGTGCATTATATCGATCCAAACATCGACAGTGGCGAGATTCTCGCGCAGCGCGAAGTGCCAATTTTGCCTAACGACACTCCGGAAAGTTTGCACGCCCGCATTCAAACCGCCGAACGAGAATTATATCCCGAGGTCATCGGCAAATTCTGTCGAGAATAACTGAACGTTAAATCCCCTCAGCCTTCTGATCGCGCTGGAGCAATTCCTGCATCGCCTGGAGCGGCTGTTTCCCCTCGTAGAGTACGGCGTAGGCCTGATCAACTATCGGAGTTTCGATGTTTAGCCGGCGCGCGCATTCGTACGCGCTCTTGGTGGTTGGAATGCCTTCCGCGACCGTGCGCATCGCCGCGATCACTTCCGACAATGACTTACCGCGCCCAAGTTCTTCGCCAGCACGACGATTGCGGCTGTGTTGACTGAAGCAAGTTGCTATTAGATCTCCGGCACCACTCAGACCATAAAATGTTCGCGGGTTACCGCCCATTGCGGTGCCAAGGCGCAGCAGCTCTGCGAGTGAACGCGTCACGAGAGCCGCCTTGGAGTTATCGCCGAGGCCCAAGCCATCGCTCACGCCCGCGGAAACCGCGAAGACATTCTTTAATGCGCCGCCAAGCTCGATGCCTGTGATTTCATCGCTTGTGTAAATGCGAAAGCGAGGGCCGCCGAGGTGTTCTTGGAGCGCGATCGCGCAGTCGGCATCGCGACAACCGAGCACAGTAGCCGTAGGGAGGTCGCACGAAACTTCGGCGGCGAGATTTGGCCCGGAAAGTACCGCGATGCGTTGACCGGGAAATGTTTCCTCGAGGATCTGACTCATTCGCATACCGGTGCCGTGTTCGATTCCTTTGGTGCAACTGAGCACCACGGCAGGCGAAGTTGGAATTGATTCCCGGAACCGCGTCGCGATTTGGCGCAACGCGGTCGATGGCGTAACGAAAACGACGAGGTCTGCGTCTGCGCAATCAATCAGATTGCTCGTAACCCTGACTGAAGGCGGAAGGGTTATCCCGGGGAGGTAATCGGAATTCTCGCGAAGCGCCTGCACCCGCTTCGCACGCTCCGCGTTGTTTCCCCAAAGAATTATTTCGTTCCCACGCTTTGACCACAGAACCGCTAATGCGGTGCCCCAACCTCCCGCACCCAAAATTGCAGTCCGATTGATCTTCACTTTCGGGTGAAGCGTTGTTCCGTTCCATTAAGAAGACGAGAAAAATTCGGGCGATGCCGCCACACGACGAGCACGCCCACGGCGAGCGAAAAATAAAGGAGCACGACCCCGTGAGTAATTCCCGCACAAAGAAAAATCGCGACGGTCATCGGCAACGTTATCGCGGCAGCGACAGAAGCTAGTGATACGTATCTCGTGGCCTCAAACACGATTACCCAGATGCAGAGACCGACGATAGCGGCTAGTGGCATCAGAGCGAAAACCACACCCGTAGAAGTCGCGGCTCCTTTACCTCCTTTGAAGCGTAACCAGACGGGGAAGGAATGGCCGACTATGCAAAATACCGCAGCTAAAATGGCGCAGCCCTCCAGATATTCGCCCGAATACCCCATTCTTTCGGCGATAAAGATCGCAACGCGAACGGCAATTACCCCTTTTAATGCGTCGACACAAAACACCGCATATCCAAAACGTTTGCCCAAAATACGTAACACGTTTGTCGCTCCGATGTTGCCGCTTCCCGCGGCCCGAACATCGACATGAGCAATGCGGCCCGCAAGATAGCCAGTCGGAAGTGATCCGAAAAGATAGCCGAGCCCGGTGGCCGCAACGAAACTGAAGATTATTGAAGGCATCTATTTGCCCGAAGTTCTTCAATGTAAATCATTCTTACAGAGCCATATATAAATTATCGACACGTCTGCTGACGTAATTCCCGCAATTCGGCCTACCTGTCTGATCGACGAGGGTCGAAGTTTTAGTAATTTTTCTCGAGTCTCATTACGAAGACCGGGGACTTTGGAGTAATCGAGATCGTTTGGAAGACGTTGTGATTCATCGCGGGCGATGCGCGCGCTCTGCTGCTCTTGTCGTTTAATGTATCCCTCATACTTTAGGTCGGACGTCACTAGTTCCCAGATCCCGATAGGTGCCAGGGATGCGATTTCTTCGGGGAGATCGCTCGCGTGAAATGTTGTTC
>CATPCN010000424.1 GCA_955652855.1 uncultured Chthoniobacterales bacterium
ATTCGTACGTCGTCCCAAAAAGCACTCGCGTACTGCCTCCAAATCCAGTGACTGTAGCGGTTCTCTGTTTGCTTGCCGTCGTGTCCGCGCCATTGAAGCAGATCGCGAGGGATTTGCCGCCCCCCAGCATAGTTCGTCAGTCCCGTCGAATGCGTAACAGGTATGGCATTCTTGCCGTCGCGACGGAACATCAACAAGTAATCCGCGCTAGCTACATCACACAGAGTCGAGTCCTCGATGACCTGCCGATGCGACAAACCTTTCATCATCGTCCTATTACGCACTCCGAGAGGCTCCTTCCAGACGTGATATCGCGCGCAGTACTGAAAGCCAAGTCTTTCATGTAGCCGGATTATATCGCCCGGAAAGTCCATCAATCCGGCTGCCAGATTTGCACCGTCGCGCGGCACGTCGGCGCAATGGACGGCTGTATTGCGGCCCGGCTTTGTCAGGCGCGATATTTCGCGCACCACAAACTCGTAGTGCTCAAAAAACTCGTCATAGTTGCGAGCGTTCGACAAGTCTCGATCGCTACTGGAGTAGTTGTACAGTCCGCAGAAAGGCGGCGAGTAAATACTCAAATCGATTGATCTGCTTGGAAACGTCAGCATAAGTTCGCAGCAGTCAGCATTGTAGATCGCGTAACGATCTGTGATTCGTTGGTCAATTATAGCCATTTCGGCATCTCCTCTTTTTTGTTAAAGTTTAACTGTGATGAAACGTGGAGCGCGTCGTTCATCAGTGCCACCAACTCGGTAAATATCTTGTCTGCCGCTGCGGCTTTTCTCTGTAGGTTCGCCAGAACTTTGGCTTCTCCTTCGCTCGTTACGATGTCCACTGTGACCGGTTTCTTCTGGCCGAAGCGCCATGAGCGGCGCACTGATTGGTACATCTGCTCAAAACTGTGCGACGGAAAGAACGTCTGGTGCGCGCAATGTTGCCAGTTTAATCCGTATCCGCCGATAGTCGGCTTTGTGACGAGTGTTTTGATTTGACCGCGCTCGAACGCCTCAAACCGCTCTTCTTTTTTATCGTCGGGGTCTGCGCCGCTGACTTCAGTCGCGCCCGGGATTATGTCGCGCAGTAATGAGCTTTCATCGTTTAAATTGCACCACACAACAGTCGGCTGGTCGTTGATTAACTCAGCTACTTTCTCGCACCGCTCTACGAGTGTTCGCCTTCGCTCGTGGCGTTGTTCTTCAAGTGTATTAGCCGGGAGATCGAACAACATTCCGTCGCCTTTCGTTCTCGCCGTAACGACGTATTGGTAGTAATTCAGTTCTGGTAATTTGAATCTCGCGTCACTGAACCCCATGTCTGAGGGCTTGCGCAACGCGCGCGCCCAAGAGCATAGCCATCGATAAAAGTCGCGTTCAGCGTATCCGCGAAATCTCCAACCACCCTTACTGAATATCCCGTGACCCGGATGGTGGCTCCCCGAATCATGTTTGAAGAAACGCGCTAGCATATCCATATATCCCATCACGCCTAAAGCTTCGCTCGACGTGCCGTATTCGATATAGTCGTTCGGAGCTGCCGTCGCCGTGCAGAACAGACGGTATTTTATCGTCCTTAGAAATTCAGTAATTTGCTTGCGTGTCTTGCCGCCGAAGTTCTTCAAGATCGACGATTCGTCGCAAACCACTCCCGCCCAGTCAGAGGGAACGAAATGATGAAGTTTCTCGTAATTCGTGACTGATATCGGCCTTCTGACTTCTCGTCCCTTGCAATACCCGACTGGAATGCCAAACTTCTCGCCCTCGCGCACGAATTGATGGGCCACGGCTAACGGCGTAAGTATCAGTACCGGTTGGCCCGTTTTACGAACTACGTTATCGGCCCAAGCCAATGCCATCGGTGTTTTGCCGAGTCCGCAATCCGCAAAGATGGCTGATCTTCCATGTCTGCACGCCCATATCATTAACTCTTTTTGAAAGTCGAATAGAAAGTCGTGCACGATCTTCGGATCGAATCCGTTCTGGCAGCCTTCCTGCGCCTTGCGTCCCAAGAACTGATTATAATCGTCGCCGCGTCCACAACTACCGCCGACGTTGTTGTTGTTCTCCACGCGCTTTGTCGGCGTTGGCGACCGTTGTTTTGCTGTTTTACTTGGTTTAATCATAAAGGTCTGGTTTTAGGATGGCTCGCCTTGCGTCGAGGATCGCGCGTCGTTTTTATGCGTCAGACGCGGCCAATCCTGCAGCCCGCGCCGCTAGAACGCGAAATTCGGCGTTTTTAGAGGGTTTTTCAGAATTGAAGCGCCTGCTCAAGGTCGTCGCCGTTGAGCGCGTCGATTCGCCGGATTTTCGCGCGGACACGGTCGCAGGCGTCCTCCTCGATGGTTCCTGCGGCGAACAAGACCTTCTGGATCGAGCGCGCCCCGCCAGCGCGCCACGCGCGACCGAGCGCCTGCTTCAGGTCGATGCCGCTGAAACTGGGTGAGATGAGCACGAGCCGCGGCCTGCTGTCGCGCGTGCCGTGCAGCGATATGCCGACGCCGCCCGCCTTGATGTTCATGACGATCAGGTTCTCCGCGTCGGTGTCGAACGCGTGCCGGATCGCCTCGCGGTGGTCGTCGCGCTGGTCGCCTTTGATGATGCTGGTCGTCTTGAGCCGCGACGCGACCGCCTGCAGCGTGTCCTCGAAGTTGACGATGACGACCACGCTCATGCCCTCGGCTGTCCCGTCCTCGGCCATCTGGCACATGGTCGGCACCTTCAACAGCTCCACCCGTTGCCGTGCTCGCAGTTGGATGGTCAGGATGTTGACGCCTCTGTCCTTCTCCACCGTCGCCTCCAGCTTCGCGATCTCGCGGTGCATCTCGTCGTAGATCGCTCGTATCTCGTCGGTCGCCCCGTTCATCATCTCGTAGGCTTCCGCGATGACCTCCGTCTCCGGGAACCTGTCGCCCAGGTCGGCTATGCGAATCCGGCTCCCGTGGTGCGGGAAGATTTGCCGGTGGATTCGCGACAGCACCTCGCGCCCTCCGATGAACTCCATGCCGAAGCGCCCGCGCTGGACGCCATTCTGCGTCATCCAGCCGTAGTAGTGGTTCGGGTGGCTGATCAGCCGCGTCAACAGCGCGACGAACTTCATCTGCAGCGGGTTGTCCGCCGCCGTCGCGCTCAGGCCGAGCACCTTGTAGCCTTGCGTGACCGCGCTGACGCCCATCGCGCAGTTTTGCGTGTTGTAGGTTTTCATTCGGTGGATTTCGTCTAACACCAGCGCCACTTCGTCCGGGTCGAGGAACTCGGTGTTGAATCGGAACGCGCGTTGCCGACGGTCTTGCACCCACCAACCAGCCTCGGTGTTGCCGGTGCGCAGCATCTCGTAGTTGATGGACGCGACCAGCTTGACGCCGAGCTTCTTGGCCCACTTCTGCCAGGTCGGAAAGATCGGCTTCGGACAGATGACGAACGCCTTTAGGCCGAGGCTGGCGATCGCGGCGAGCGCGCAGATCGTCTTGCCAGTGCCGGTGTCGCTGGCGTCCAGCGCGCCGTCGTAAGCGTCGGTCGCCGCGACCAGCCGCTTGATGTGCGGCGGCTGGAAGCTGGCGTCAAACCCGGCCTCGCGGCCAAGCTCTAGCACGCGCTCCGACACCGCCTCGAAGCGCGCCTGCAGCGTCGCCCGCAGCTCCGGCTCGTAGTTGGCCAGCGCCGCCTCCTGCCGCTCGGCCTCGTCGATCTGCAAAGCTCGTTGCGCGACGTGGCCGTTGACCTCGCCGTCCGGCTCGCGCCACTCGACCAGCTTCCATTTGCCTTTCCAGCCGGTGCCGTCCCACTTGGAGATCGTGTAGCCGAGCTTGCGGAGCCGCCCGCTGTTCCACTCGTCCCAGAACGGTTGGCCTTTGATCTCCCACTCACGCACACGCTTCGGCCCGCGTTTCGTCTGGACGATGCGCGGCGGCGTCCACGGCACGGTGTCAATGTCGAACGCGCTCATCACTCCACCTCCACCCAGCGCATCGCGGTCGCGAGCAGGTTGTCATAGTCGCCGCTGGTGGCTTCTTGCCGGAATGCTTCCCGATCTTCTTTTGACACTCCCGCTCGGCGCAATGCTTGACTGACTTTTCCGAGGATAGCGAAGGCGTTGCCGTCTTCTCCTGTTAACTTCACACTGACATTCGTTTTCATTGTCCGTACTTTCTGTTTTTGCGACGCATGACCCGCGTCGCGCTTTCGGTTCCTGCTCGTTGGTGAGCAGACGAAAACGCACCGACAGGGTTACGGTGCGCTCGGTGCCCGCTTACAAATCAAAGCAGCTCGCGCAAGATTTTCTTGACCTCGCGATGCTGCGTAATCGGCCAGTAGTCCATGAACCGCTGGTAGCGCTGGACAACGACCTGTTTCAGCGTCTTGACCTTCTTCGGTCTCGCCGCTTTCGGTTTGCGCTCGCGCGCCACCTTCGCCGCCTTGCGCAGCGGCACTTTGCCCGCCACGACGTCGCCCACGATCTCCTTCGCGTGCTTGGACACGTCGAGCGCCGCGCGCGCGGTGTAGTTACTGATATTCGCTTGCTTGGCGAGCTTTTCAACTGTTGTGCCCGGAAGGTGCGTTGATTTCAACTTACCTTTCCCCGCTTCCGACATCCGCGTCTTGGCGTCAGCCTCCAACTGCGGGCCAATAATCGTCGCCA
>CATPCN010000425.1 GCA_955652855.1 uncultured Chthoniobacterales bacterium
CATCCGAAGATCGGCGTTTTCTGGAAGAATCCCGAGAACAGGCTTGGCGTACCGACACCCGCGCGAACGAACGGTGGACCAGCCAAGTCGCTTTGCTCGAAGATTGTCTGGTAGTTGGCTGAGATGACCCATCCTTCACTGCGCGGTCCGGTAGACAACTGGGCGATGCATGGACCGCTTGTGATCTGAGGCGGATTCCCTGATGCGCGGCAAGGACCGCAAAAATCAACATTATGGGGATAGGCACACTCATATGCTGGACATTTCCTTTGAGCGCTCCCGACCTGAAAGCCCGCCAGAAGAAGGGAAGACGCGATGACGATCGTTTTCACGTTACACCATGAGATTTTTCATGCATCGGTTGACGATACAATAGATCCATCTCTTACAGATCTGAAAAAGAGTTGAATAAGCTCTGAAATTGGGAATACTTATGGCTGCTGACGAAAACGCTGTTCGCACACGCCACCTTACCTTTGGCGAGTTTCGTCTGGATTGCAACCTCAAACGTCTTTACCGAGGCACTCAGTCGGTCAAGCTCAGCCCTAAGCCTTTCAGCACGTTAGAATTCCTCATTAGCAATCGCGAACGGGTTGTTTCGAAGCAAGAGCTTCTCAGTAGCGTGTGGCGCGAACAGCGCGATCAAAACACTGTCGATCAAGCCGTGGGAAAGCTGAGGAAAGCGCTTGGCGACGCGGTAGCACGGCCGCAATACATCGAAACGATCCCTGGACAGGGATATCACTTCATCGCCACGGTTTTGACTCACGACACTCTTGCGGAAGAAGACACCGTTAGCGAACATGCCTCATTGTCCGCGCGTGCCGTGAGCCCACTCGCGGACACTCTGGAAGAGACATTTTCGCTCGATACCAGAGCCGCTGCAAACACAGATCATGCGTCGTTGTCCGCGAGTGCGAAAATCCGTTGGCGCACTGCGACGATTCTTGCGGGCAGCCTCGCGGTTGTCGCCCTTGCGGCGTTGTTTGTATTTCGACCTGCCCACACGCCGAATCCTCAGCGTGCCACCGTGGTTGGGACGAAACTGACCGCCTTCGACGATGCCGGACACGCGATTTGGCGCTACCAGTTTCCGGGGCCTCTGCTGCCGATTGCAGCGGGTTCTAATTTCGATCTGTCTCAGAATTCAGAGACGTATGTCCAGGACCTTAACGGCGATGGCAAGAACGAGGTCTTGGTTGCCGCCTCGCATGGCGTCAAGGATGAGTCTTCCGACGAATTGTACTGTTTTGCCGCCAATGGCCGTCTCTTGTGGCACTATCAACCGCATGCCGACTTCAGTTTTGTGGGGCGCAAGGCGAGCGGGCCGTGGAAACTGCGCACGTTGATGATCGTTACCGAGGCTACCTCAAGAGCAGTCTGGGCGGCATTCTCGGACCCCGTTTTCGCGCCGACGTTGGTCGCCAGCGTGGATGCCGTGGGTCATGCTCAGATTCGTTTCGTCAGTTCAGGCAACGTGAACGATATGACCAACGTGGTGACCCAACAGGGCACGTTCATCTTGGCTGGTGGAATCAACAATGAATACCGCACAGCGTCTCTTGCTATCCTTGATAGCCATCAGCCACCAGCCGCCTCTCCGCAAACGCCGGGAAATCGCTTTGAATGCCTGAATTGCCCCAGTGGGCGACCGCTTCGTTACGTGCTCCTGCCCCGCTCCGAAGTGAACGTTGGATCGGGCATGCCATACAATTGGGTCACATCGCTCTACCGGCGAGGCGGCACGATTGCTGTATCCACTATGGAACAATCGCCCGGCATCACCGAGCTCATTGAACTTTCCGGAGATCTCGTTCCAAAGAACATCAGCTTCGGAGCGGGCTACAGGGAGGCGCATGAGCGTCTGGAACAATTGGGAAGGATCGATCACAAATGGGCGGACTGCGAAGAGCAGAAGCATCCCGCTATTGCGAGAATTTGGGACTCGCATGGCAGGCATGAAATCCCGATTCCGTGGGTTCATTGAAAGAACATGGGGGCAGTGGCTCACGTCAAGTGTGTGCGTTAGATAGAGCTCTGTGCAGACGGTAAATCAGCCTTTGGCTGCGTGGGATCATGGCCTGGTTCCGGCTCTGGGCGTTCGGAAAATAGTTCGATTCCCGATTCGGAGATTGCCGGTTGCCTTTCCGATTCGGGCGATCCCGTGGTTGCCGCTCCCCGCTCGGTGACGGGCAAGGGTGAATCTGTCGCCTTCGTTGGATGCACTTCATCGAGGGGAGCTTGTTTTAATGGTGGGCTAATGGGTACCGGCTCCGCGATCGTAGCCCCGACACTCGGAGCCTCGAAAGCTGGTTCTGAAGACAACACAGTCCCCTGTTCGCGGGCGGCTTTGAATTCCTCGATGGTCATGAGGGGGGCGCGCTTGGCAAGCGCGCGCCTGGTTTCAAGCTCTGTAAAGCTGTCTATGATCCAGGAGGATTTGTGCTGTGCCTCCATCTCCTGCCGCTTCGCCTCGCGAACAGCGGCCACCTCCGCTTGATCAAGGGCGGCGATAAAGCGATCAATCTCGCCGTCACAGTACCACGTATATTCCGTTTCAAGCTCCTGCTGCGCGCGGCGCTCATCCTCGTGGCGCTGCTCCTGTTCCTCGCGTGCCTTGCGCTGTGCAGTCGTCTCGAAGCCTTTCGGTATCGGAGTATTCTCATCGACAAGATGAATGTAGAAACCAGCCGGGTTCGTATACTTGCCGGGATCTTTGGCGATATGTTGATCGCCTAATTCAAGTTGGGCTAAAGCGTCCTGCCCTGGTTTTAGATGCGAAAGGATCTCTCGCGCCTTCTTCTCGGTGACGCCGCGGCGCGTGAATTCGATGAGGAGTTGGGGATCAAAAGATTGTGGCTGCTGCGGTTCATACCTGAGTCGATGCTCGCGCGTGCCGAGCGGGCGGTGCTTCGCTTGCCCCTGCCCGGTTTCGGTTGGCTCGGTGTTAAGTTTATTTTTGCGCGTTCGATGCGCGGCGTTGAATTCTTCGTACGCCTTTGGGCCGTGTGTAAAGTAGATGATCCAGTCCGGCTGATTCAGGGCGTCGATTGTCGGCTCATATTTCATCGCGGTGATGTAGCCGGATTTTTTGTGGGGCCGAAGCACCTTCGCCATCTGGTCTTGCAC
>CATPCN010000426.1 GCA_955652855.1 uncultured Chthoniobacterales bacterium
AAGAATCTGCGCGTTATTATCATTCGCGTCCCGTCGGCAGCCAGCTTGGCGCGTGGGTCTCACGACAAAGCGAAGTGGTGGATGCGCGTCGCATGCTCGATGCGCGTCTTGCGGAAATGACCGAGCGTTTCGAAGGCCAGGAAATTTCGCTCCCACCGCATTGGGGTGGATATCGGGTAAAGCCGGCCAAAATCGAATTTTGGCAAGGCCGGCCGAATCGGCTGCACGATCGGTTTCGCTACACCAAACAAAAAAACAGCAATTGGCTGATCGACCGACTCGCCCCGTAGTATGTCGGCCTCTTCTCAATTGTTTCGAGATTCAACGACCCATCGGCCGTAACAACGTTGCTTGCCAGAAACGCAAACGGGTTGCAGCTTACGAATCCTAGTATGATGAATCCGAGCAACGAAGATTTCATGGAAGACGATCCGCTCGCCGCTTCAATACATGCGAGCGAGGAGCAAATTTTGGCCGGGGTGGAGGGACGCGGGCGTCAAAAAGTGCGCCGAGTTTCCAATGCTGCCGGGCGCACATGGAAACATACTAAAAGCAGCGCGGGCAAAGCGCGCGAGCGCACGGAATTTTTCTTGCGCGAGAACCCGGTGCCGACCGTCCTCGGCGCGCTCGCCATCGGTTTGGCCATAGGGTTGGCCATTCGTTACGCCTCGCGCTCGGAAGAAAAAGAAGCCGAAATCAAAACGCCGTTTGGAAATTTGGATTTGAGTGTCCTGTCACTTCCGTTTCTCTTGCCTTTGTTTAAGTCGGCCAAACGCAGATACAACGATTCGACCGATGCGGTAAAGTCTGGCGTCGATCGACTGAAAAATGTCGATGTTGATCGTTACGTAAAGCCAATCCGCAAACGCTGGAAGGCGTGGCGGGGTTGAGCGAACCCACGCTTTCTCAACGTCGGGAGCGCTGACACGGTTCTCACCACCAGCGCCGAAATCATGAAAGCCTGTTTTGTTCTCATCGCATTCATGTTGACGGCATGCGTGTCCGGCAAGCACACGAGCTGGACCGAATTCGCGCGGCAGAAACATCCGTGGGGTTATTACAGCGGTGCCGTCGAAGCGCGTTGGGACTCCGATGGGCGCACCATGACGCTCTTGAGCGAACTGCGTTATGTCGATCCAGACGGCAATGTTTGGGTTGCGCCGGCTGGTTCCGTGGTTGACGGCGCTTCAGTTCCGCGCCCACTCTGGTCGATCATAGGCGGTCCGTTCGAAGGAAAATATCGAAACGCGTCCGTGCTGCACGATGTCTCCTACGAACAGCACAATCGCCCTTGGTCGGAATGCGATCGCATGTTTTACAATGCAATGCGTTGCAGCGGTGTTGGCCCAGTTGAAGCGAAAACGATGTACTATTCGCTTTATCGATTTGGCCGGCATTGGAAATTTGCAATCAAACGCGCGAAACCGGTCAAGGTTGGCGGCGAGATGATTGCGCGAGCGGAAGAGGTTTCCGGAACCGCTCCGGTCAATTCGGCGCAAGTGAATCAAACGCGGGATTGGATTCGCAACGCCAATCCGAGTCTCGACCAAATCGAACAACGCGCCGATAGCGAGCATCGCTGAAAATCATCGATCTTAAAAGTTGGCGACCTTCTGTAGGGGACGCTGTTAGCGTCCCGAGTGGGAAGCAAACTGCTTCCCCTACAATTTGCCCGGTCCCCACAAGGCGCGGCCCGGTTTCGCGCCCGTGTGCTCGCCGTCTTTGATCACTTGTGCGCCGTTCACGAAAACATGTTCCACGCCGACGGCGTATTGATGCGGTTTTTCAAACGTGGCGCGATCCGCGATCGTGGCCGGATCGAAGATGACAACGTCTGCGAACATTCCTTCCTTCAAGAAACCGCGATGATCGAGGCCGAGATTGGTCGCCGGAAATCCACTTAAACGTCGCACCGCTTCCGTGAGCGTAATCACTTTTTCGTTGCGCACATATCTGCCGAGCAGGCGCGCGAAACTTCCGTAAGCGCGCGGATGCGGATTGGATTTCAAGAACACGCCCTCAGGCGCTTGCGAAGCTTCATCGGAGCAAAATGAAATCCACGGCTTGGCCAATTCCTTTTTCACGTTCTCTTCCGACATTAAAAAATAAATCGTGTCGATGCGCGACTCGTCTTCGCTGATCAAGTCCATGATCGTGGTGATCGGGTCTTTGCCGCGCATCTTTGCCACTTCGGCCAGCGATTTGCCGGTGAGCGGTTTCAATTTGTCCGACTTGAATCCGACGAGAAGAATTTTTTCCGGCGAACCGGCGCCGACATAAAGATTTTCCCACGCGTTACTGTCGATCTTGACCTCGGCGGCAATCTTTGCGCGCATGGCCGGGTCGCGCAGTCGCTTAAACAGCGCCGGATAACCCCCGTCTTCCGTCCATGGCGGCAAACAGGCATCGAGACCGGTGCCGGCCGCGGTGTAGTTGTACATGTTTGCCCGGATTTGCACGCCTTGCGCTTGCGCCGTTTCCACCATCGACAAGGCGCGATCGAGCAACGGCCAATTCTTTTCGCCGGCCGCTTTGATGTGATAGATCTCCGCTGGAATTTTCGCTTCGCGACTGATGCGCAGCAATTCTTCGATCGCGGGAATGAGCTGGTTCCCTTCGCTGCGCATGTGCGAAATGTATTTGCCCTGA
>CATPCN010000427.1 GCA_955652855.1 uncultured Chthoniobacterales bacterium
ACCGGATGGTCGAAGCCGATTGGCGTCTCTTTTGCACGCTGATTCGCTTCGATGCCGTTTATCACGGGCATTTCAAATGCAATCTTTGGCGCGTCATCGATTATCCGAATCTACAAGGTTATCTGCTCGATCTCTATCAGCACCCGGGAATCGCCGAGACCGTCAGCATCGACCACATCAAGCGTCACTACTACATGACCCACGAGGAGATTAATCCGACTCGGATCGTGCCCCTTGGGCCGATTATCGATCTGACAAAGCCGCACGGCCGTGCGGAGATCGGGTGAAGTATTGACGCAATTTGTCAGCCTGACTAGAGGCATTGACTGTGCATGGGTATCGCATAGAAGGAAATTCGTTATGACGAAGTTCACCCCGAGCCTTGCTGTATGGGTCACACTAAGTGCGTTTGCCTATGCTGGACCCGAACCGCTTCCTTCTGGAAAGGAAATGAAAGAGGTAGCACCGGCACCGGCTCCCGTATCATCTTGTTTTAACTGGAGTGGTTTCTACGTCGGCGCTTTTGGTGGATACAAGCGCAGTAACGTAGACCTCGATCTAACACTGAGCGGTTCGTGGACGACTGTGCCGCAGGCGATGGATTTCGGAGAGGCAGCGGGCTCGCGGGACCTTGACAACGACGGCGGCGAAGTTGGCGGCCTGATCGGTTACAATTTTCAATGGAATTGTTGGGTGCTGGGCGTCGAAGCAGATGGCGGTTATCTTTGGGCACGAAATTCGCACGATTCGGGAGAAATTTTGGCGGCGAATACCTCGCCATTTCACATCCGCAGTTCTTTTAAGACTCGCTACCTATCGACGGTGGCCCCGAGATTTGGTTATGCCCTCGGAAGATGGCTTCCCTACGTTACTGGCGGTCTTGCCGTTGGCGATTTGGAGTACGCGCAGGATCTCGCCTTTCCGGGGATCGGCGTCCACGAGGGCGGAGATCATTCTCGAACGAATGCCGGTTGGATGATCGGTGGAGGTTTGCAGTATGCCTTGACCTCACATTGGTCAGTGAGGGGACAATACCAATATATTGATCTCGGAGATATCGACTTCAATAGTCAGTTCGGCACCATTGTCGGCCCTGGCCTTTCCTATCATCAGGCGGAATTAACGGAGCACAACGCCAGCTTCGCTATCATGTTTAAGTTCTAGTCCGCGGATAATTTCTAACTCGTACGAAGAAATTAATCCCACTCGGATCGTGCCCCTTGGGCCGATTATCGATCTGACAAAGCCGCACGGCCGGAAGCGCTTAAGTTAGGTGCTGGCCGCGCCGTTCTGACTGGGCGATTTGTCACACGAAAAGTGCGGCGGATACCTACACGCTACTCAGCCAATGCAATACTTAACGACGTTGAATAACCCATCCTGGGATCTGTCCAACCTTGAAAGGGGTAATAAGGACAAATGAAACATCTAATCATATCAATATTCACGGGTGTAGCGCTCGCATCAGCGGCGCTGGCCCAGGTCAAACAAGACGATAACAACACTTCCACAATAACGGTCCATCGAGGTTCTCGCGGCAACGCGCCAGCGCAGGGTGCGCCGGTGAGCACACGGCAGGTGACCAGAACGGCGCCCATCCGGACGCAACGCAGCGTTTCGACTGCGCCAATGCGGACACATACGTACCGCAGCGCGGCGGGGTTCAATGGCAACGCGACTGTTCGGTCCGACGCCACGGCGAATGCGCAACTCCGCGAGCGACACGCAAAAAACACCACCGTTCGCTCTAATGCCACAGCGAATGCGCGGGTTCGAGATCGCAATGTGCGGTTCAGCGATCAGGCTCGGGTCCGAAGTAACGTCACGGTCAATCGTGATCGAAGCTTTCGTAACCGGACTTTCTCCGGCAACACCACCACGAACGTCGGTGTCAACCGAAACAGAAATGTGACGGTCACGAACAATTGGCGGGGCAGCCGATTTAGTGGGCAGCAGTATGCTGCGTTTCGAAATTACCACAGGCAATGGCATGATCGGGGTTGGTGGAGCAGCCACTACAACCGCATCATCTTTGTTGGCGGAGGCTGGTATTTCTGGAATACGGGCTACTGGTATCCAGCGTGGGGTTACGATCCATACGCTTACTATCCGTACGACGGTCCAATTTATGGTTACGGCAACCTGACGCCGGACCAGATCGTGGTCGAAGTGCAAACTCAATTGCAGCGGGACGGTTATTATGCCGGCCCGATCGATGGCGTCCTTGGTCGCATGACCCGACAAGCTATCGCAGCCTTCCAGGCTGACCATGGCCTCGCGGTTACATCGACAGTCGACGAACCAACGCTCTCTACGCTTGGCATATCGTAACTGACAAGAATTAAATTGAGCCGCGGGTTGGTCTCCAGCCCGCGGTTCTTTTTTTATCTTCGCAAACTATTGAGCGCTTCCCCGAGGCGTTCGACTCCGGCGCAGAATGACTCCGGTTGGCAACACATTCCAATTCGAATGTGGTCGGGCGATTCGAAGAATCGGCCCGGGGCAACTGCCGTCTCATATGTTTCGATCAGCAAACTAGAAAGCTTCTCAACGCTGCCGTCGCGTAGACGCGGAAAGGAAGTTGTGCCGAATCTTGTCGACACACCTTCGATCTCATCGCGCTCTCTAAGAAAGCTGTTCAACGTTTCTCGATTGGTCTCTAACATCCCTTTCGCGCGCCCGGCGATCTTTGGAAGTTGATTTAGCGCGACCACACTGAGTCGCTCCATCACGTTCGGCGCGCTCGCGGCAAAAATGTCGTCTAATCGTCGAATTTTCTTCGCGATTTCGGCTTCGGCGAGAATCCAGCCGCAACGAAGCCCGCTCAATCCGTAGCCTTTGGTCAGGCTGCTCGTCGCTACAAACTCTGGACCAAGCAAAACTGCCGATGGCGGCGAATTCTCAAACATTGCTTCCAGATAAACTTCGTCCACTAGCACCCGCGCTCCAACATCGCGCGCGAGCTCGCCGATTTTGCGGAGTGTCGCCTCTTCAACCAACTCGCTGCTCGGATTGTGCAAATTCGTCAGCACGATTACGCGCGTGCGCGGAGTGATTTGTTTTTCGAGCTCAACGATGTCGATCTTGAAACCATCTTCGAATCTTCTTGGAAAGCGCTTTATCTTCGCGCCGAGGTAATCGGCGATCGCGAGAAGCGGATCGTAAGTTGGTTGCTCGATCAGGACTTCGTCGCCGTGCTCGAGCAACGCTGCCATCGCGAGATGGTTTGCCATCGACGTGCCGCCGGAAATTGTGACGACATTTTCGGGAGCGACATGGCGATGCGCGGCGAGTGCTTCGACCAGCGGGCGATATCCATAGGCGTTGTCGCCATGTAATTCTAACTCGTTCAGCTTCACGTCCAATTCTGCGAAAGGCAGATTGAGAATGCCGCTCAACGCGAGATCGTATTTCACTTTCGGGCGTGTCTTCGCCCAATGCATGAACTCTGATTGTCTTTTCATTCAATATTGGGCGTTGGATGTTCGGCGTTCGGCGTTTTCGGCGATTTCCAAAATAAATACGCCGGCACACCGGTCAGCATGATACCGAGACCGATCAAGCTGTTGTGTGGGTAACGATACAGGGTGCTGAACGCAACAGCGGCGCAGGCGACGATAAAAAACAAGGTTGTGAACGGATGACCCGGGGTCCGAGCCGGACTGGCCTTTAACAGAGACGGGTTTGCTTTAGCTCGTTGTCGAAAAACGAAGACTGTTGCGGCCGTTAACGCGAAGAAAATCACGTCAACCGATATGACGTAGTTTAGAATTTGTTCATAGCGACCTGACAACGTGATCACGACCGCGAGCGTGCCTTGCAACGCGATCGCGAAAGCGGGAACCCGCGCGCGATTAAGTTTTGCCAGTCTTGCAAAAAATAAACCGTCTTCGGCCATCGCGAAATAAACGCGGGGCGCCGTCAGCATGCTTTGGCTAAGAAAACCGACCGTGGAGACGGCGATCCCGACCGCAATAATGCGCGCGCCGTTTTCCCCGAGGGCGAGACGCATCACCGCTGATGCGGGCGTCCTTGTTTCTCCGAGACCTTGCGCGCCAAGCGCGTGAACACAGACAAAGTTTACCGAAACGTAAACGGCAATCACCCCCAACACGCCCAGCAATAAACCGCGCGGAAGATTTTTCCGCGGTTCGCGCACCTCTCCGGCCACGAAACACGACGTCTGCCATCCGCCATAAGCAAATTGAACCGGAATGAGGGCCGCGCCGAAAGCAGTCAATGAATTCCAGATTCCCGGCGATAACGATGTCGATCCTCCGCTCGCGACGACTGTCGGAGTTGTCATGGCGGATGCAGGCGCGCCTGGGACGGTCAGTCCGAACCCGACCAGGGCCGCAATCGCGATCAATTTCAGGATCATAAACAGATTTTGCGTCGTGCTCCCCGCGCGCACGCCAAGACAATTGATGATGGTCAGGATCGTCAGGACGATTGTCGCCAGCAACGCTGCGACAGTGTCATTGGCCTCCATTTGCCCAAGCGCGCAAACATACTTTGCAAAAGTGACTGCGACTGCTGCCATCCCGCCGCTTTGCGTGACTAGGAGCAATGCCCAGCCGTAAACAAACGCCAGCGCCGGATGAAATGCGTCGCGCAGATAAACGTATTGGCCGCCGCTGGTTGAGGTCTGTGACGAGAGTTCCGCGTAAATGAAAGCACCAGCGAGAGCGATCAGTCCGCCGAAAGCCCAGGCAGCGAGGATCAAGATTGTCGACGGCACCTGTTGCGCGACCACGTAAGGATTAATGAAAATCCCTGAGCCGATGATGCCGCCCATCACGATCATCGTGATGTCGAACAAGCCGAGGCGCCGGGCGAGATCCGCTTCCGGCGAACTCGAATCGACGGCAGCCGGCTGCACGCTCACTCGGTCGCAGCCGCGTTGCGTTTCCGGGTCACCCTCACCGAAATCATGATGGTGATGGTGAGCGTAATTACGATGAACGCGAGCGAAACAGGAGTTGGGATATAAAAGACCTCGCGCAGAATCATCTTCGTTCCAACGAAAGCGAGAACTATGGCCAGCCCGTTTTTTAAGTAGATGAAACGGTCGATCAGCTTTGCGAGTAGAAAGTAAAGCGAACGCAGGCCGAGAATCGCGCAGACGTTCGACGTGTAGACAATAAATGTATCGCGCGTGATTGCGAAGACGGCAGGGATTGAATCGACCGCAAAGACAAGGTCCATCACGTCGATCACGATCAGCGCCAGCGCCAGCGGCGTCAGCATCCACCGATTGTTCACGCGAGCTTTGAAATGTTCGTCATGAAATTCAGGCGTAATCGGAAAAGCCCGGAGACAGCAGCGCATGACCC
>CATPCN010000428.1 GCA_955652855.1 uncultured Chthoniobacterales bacterium
TAGGCGAAGCCGCGGCCGAAACCCGGGGGAGCTTCGAGACCATCGTGCAGGATGAAGATCGACTCGCGCGAGTGGCCGGCTTTTTGCAGGCGCGCAAGGATCAAACGCTGCGACAAGTGGCCGGATTTTTGCGCGGCGTCGAAAGTGCCTGTCGCGATTGCGTTGTTGAAGGCACAAAATTACTCGAGGAAAAACTCTCCTTCTGGCGAACTTGGAAACTGGTGCTGCGTCGTGCGCGCTGGCAGGAAGATTTTCAGCGCGAAGTGGAAAACAAATTGCGGCAAACTGTGCAGCCGCAAATCGAGAATGCCGTGCAGTTGCTTGAAAACGACCTGCGCTCGCTCTGGCCGCAACTGCAGGACACGATCGAAATGCAATTCGCCTCCGAGCTGCGCACGCACTTCACCAAATCAACACCGGACTTTGCCCGCCAGCGCCGTGAGCTCCTGCAATCGATCCAGCTTACGCTCCACGAACGCGTTTCTGGGAAAGGCGTGGAAGAACAATTGGCGAAAATGTTTCAGCAAACATCGACATGGTTGAGATTGCCGGTCGGCGTCGCTGCTGCGGGAGGAATCGTCGCCTTGGTCGCGGCGATGAGCAGCGCCGCCGTCGCGGATGTCACCGGAGTCGTGGCCGCATCCGCTGCGGTGATTGGAGCCGTCGTCGCGCTCAGCCAGCGCAAGAGGATCCTGAACGCGTATGAAAAGGAAATGGAGCGCAATCGTTCGGAGCTAATGCGGGCGATCGAGCAGCAGATGGAGCACGCGATCGATCTCTTCTATCGCGACGTCGTGCTCGCTTTTGAACCGCTGGCCGCATTCTGTTTGGCCGAACGAAGACGCTTTGAACCGCTCCTAAAGCGCGTCGATGAATTGGAAAAATCGTTTGCCGATCTAACCAGTCGTCTCGGACAAGTCGCTTAAAAGCCGCGCCCTACTTTTTAGATTTTTCCGCGGTCTGCTTCGCCAAACGCTGCTCCGCATCGCGTCGCGCGATGACAAAATTGTTATTGTCGCCGTAGTTACGCCACGGACCCTGCGCCACATCGCGAACTTCGACAAACTGCCAGTCGGTCACATCTGTCGGTTGAAGACCAAGATAATCGCGCACCGCCGGCGAAACATCGAGACCAGCGCCGCGGTTGAGATTTGGCTTCGGCCGCTCGGTTTGGAAAACGTACTGAAAATGATCGGTGCGAAACGGCCCGCAATCTTCCCATTGCGCATAGCAAGTTCGGTTGCCTTTGCGAATTGCAATCCAGCGGTGCTGGCAGACAGACCGACCGGGCTCCGTATAATATTGTTTGAACCACGGAATCACGAGTGGCGCCTCGGGTTTGAATTGCCCGTGCGTAACGTCGTTGTAAGGCAAAGCACAATAAAATGGGTTTTGCTTGGGGACGAACGCGGCAGGAATGTAATTGTGTCGCGAGCTGGTGTCCGGCGTATCGAAGCCGCCGTAGCTGTGCGTCCAGTCCGCGTCCCAGGAGCTCTTGTAGTTCGGCACGGGATTATTCGGGCCAGCCTGCTCGCCAATCCAAAAAACCGTCGTTACGATGTTTGTTTTCCATTGATAGCGATTCGTGGTCACGTGCGACGTCGTCGGCACAAAAACCTGCGGCTCGACTTTGAGCATCGCTTGTTCACGCAGCTTCATCGCGTACTTCGCAAAGTCCGCGCTGCTTTCGTAGGGTGACTGAGCCCGCGCGCAGATCGCGGCTGCCGAGAGCAAAGCAAAAAATACCAGAATTCTTCTCATCCCGCGAAACTGTCGGATTCCTTTGTATCCGAAAATGTTGCGTTAGGCAAGGCCATTCCCTCGGGGAGGGTCAGGCCCGCTTTTTGCCCCCTTTAGAAAGCACTAACCGTTCCCAGCGTCAGTTCCTGGCCAACAGTGTGTCTCTTTGGAACTGCCCGTCGTCCAGTTTGGGATAATCGAGAGTGAAATGCAGCCCGCGACTCTCCTTGCGACTTAACGCTGAATCGACAATTAAGGCCGCCACCGTCGCTAGGTTCCTCAGTTCGAGCAAATCGACCGTGACCTTAAAATTCCAATAAAACTCATGGATCTCATGCTGAAGATTGCGCAGCCTCGCGCTCGCCCGTTGCAACCGCCGGTCGGTGCGAACAATTCCGACGTAATCCCACATCAGGCGCCGGATTTCATCCCAGTTGTGATAGATCACGACCAATTCATCCACGTTTTGCACGTCGCCCGATTGCCATTCTGGCAATGGGATTGCGCGCGCCGGATGCGAAGGCGGCTGCTCGCGCACGAGCGCGTCGCAGGCGCGATGCCCGACCACTAATCCCTCGAGCAACGAATTACTCGCCAGCCGATTCGCTCCGTGCAAGCCAGTGGAAGCAACCTCGCCGATCGCATAAAGACCCGGCAAGGACGTCGCACCATTGACATCCGTTTTGATGCCGCCGCATTGATAATGCGCCGCCGGAACGACCGGGATCGGTTGCTTCGTCATGTCGATCCCAAAATGCAAACAGGTCTCATAAATGTGCGGAAAACGTTCGCGCAAAAACTCTGGCGGCCGGTCCGTGATATCGAGAAAAACGCGCGGCGCTCCCGAACGCTTGATCTCGGAATCAATTGCACGGGCTACGATGTCGCGCGCCGCAAGCGACCCGCGCGGGTCGTAACGTTTCATGAAATCTTCGCCGCGGCTGTTGCGCAAAACTCCGCCTTCGCCGCGCACCGCTTCCGAAATCAAAAATGATTTCGCTTTCGGATGAAACAGACAGGTCGGATGAAATTGGATGAACTCCATGTTCGCGATGGTCGCGCCGACTCGCCATGCCATGGCCACCCCGTCGCCCGTTGCGATGTCCGGATTGGTTGTGTAGAGATAAACTTTGCCGCAACCGCCAGTCGCGAGAACGATCCGGTCCGAGCGAATCGTTTCCACCTCCCCGGTTTTTTCATCGAGCACGTAGGCACCGAGGCAACGATCTTCCGCGGCGAAACCGAGTTTGCCGGCGGTGATTAAGTCCACCGCCATGTGATTTTCCAGAAGATCGACATGCGATTGTCGATCTAATTCGCGCAGCAGCGTCTCCTCAATTTCTTTTCCGGTCACGTCGTGCACGTGCAACACGCGCCGCTTGGAATGTCCGCCTTCTTTTCCGAGATCGAGTTCGCGATGACCGGAAACCTCACGTTCATCAAAATGCAAACCGAGCTCCATTAACTCTCGAATCCGCGCCGGACCTTCGGTCACAACAGTTCGCACGACCGCTTCATCGCACAGCCCCGCGCCGGCCCCGAGCGTGTCGCGCACATGGAGCTCGAACGAATCTTCATCACTCGTCACACAAGCGACCCCGCCTTGCGCCCACGCTGTGTTTGAGTCCGCCCCTTTGCGTTTCGTGATGACGGCGACCGATCCGTGTTTGGCCGCCTGCAGAGCAAAACTCAACCCCGCGATGCCGCTGCCGATCACGACGAAATCGTATTCCTTCATGGCAATCGGATGTTGTCGATCAACCGAGTCTTGCCGAAGAAAATCGCCAGCGCGAGTAACGAATTTGGCCTAACGACTTCTACCGGTTGCAAGTTTTCCGCGTCGACAAGATCGACATAATCGATCTTCGCGAGTGAAGCCGTCTCAATCTTTTCGCGCACAAGATCGACAATTTTTTTTCCGGACGTTTCACCAGTGCGCGCACGCTCGGCCGCCGACAGCAACGCTTTGCGCAAAATCGGCGCCTGTGCGCGCTCTTCCTTGTTCAAATATTGATTCCGCGAGCTGCAGGCGAGCCCGTCTTCCTCGCGGACGATCGGCGCACCGACGATCTTGACGGAAAAATCAAGATCGCGCACCATGCGGCGAACGATCGCGAGTTGTTGAAAATCTTTTTCACCAAAGACCGCTGCCTGCGGCGTGAGAATGTGAAAAAGTTTTGCCACGATCGTGCAAACGCCACGGAAATGTCCCGGGCGCGATTTCCCGCAGAGCGTGTTCGACAACGAAGTTTCTTCCACAAACACCGAGCGATCGTCTGCATACATTTCCTGAGGCGTCGGCCGGAACAAAAGATCGACATTCGCGGCGCGGCAGGTTTCCTCGTCCGTTTTTTCCGGTCGCGGATATTTCTCGTAATCGGCGCCCGGCTCAAACTGAAGTGGATTCACGAAAATGCTCACGGCGACTTCGCCGTCCGGCCCCGCGTGTTCGCGCGCGAGCCGGATTAGCTCGAGATGGCCACGGTGCAGCGCGCCCATTGTCGGCACGAGCACTCGACGTTTTTCGTCCCGCTCATGTGATTTAGCTTCAGCGACAGTGGTGATAATTGTCATCGTCGAAGAGCACTCGATTTATTCGAAGAGAATATCGAGAGATTCCTCGACTTCGCTCGGAATGACAAATGGGTGCATCGTCACGCCGCCTCGATCCAAATCGCCTGCCGCGCGAAGGGAAAGTCGCGATGCTGAAAATTTTTCCAGCCCGCGCGCTCAGCCAACGCATCCAGTTCGTGGAATGAAAATGCCCGCGCCGCCGAAAGCCGTCCGTCAGTGCGCGTCATCGGTTCTCGAAAAATCGCGGCCGTTAAAAGATAAACGCCAACTGTAGCGAGCCATCTGCGTCGCAAATCGGACACCAGGACAAACTTTCGCGACAACTCGCGGCAGCGCTGCAAAACACGCACCGCATCGTCATCGCTGAAATGGTGCAGCGCGAGTGAGCACAGAACGAGATCGTACACTTCGCCCCCACGAAAATTGAGAATGTCCGCGAATTCAAAGTCGATCTCGGGATATTGAGCGCTGAGACCGCGCGCAATTTCCAACGTCGATGATTGCCGATCCACAGCGTGGACTGAAACCTCTGCGCCGACTTTGCGCGCATGCTCGACAATGAGCCGCGGAATGTCGCCAGAGCCGGTGGCAAGATCGACAATGCGCATGTTGTCGCCGCGCCGAATCCAGCGTCGCAAAAAATTCTCGACGAGCGCATAACTGCCGAACCAACGATTGAGCGCGCGCAAATTGCGCAGATCGGTTTCCAATTCGGTCGAGACCGGCTGTGGGCGGTCCATCAGTTCCGGCTCGGCCGGATCGAATTGCCGCTTCATTCAAAAAGAATTGAATTAGGAAAACAGGAATGCAGGAAAGATTTTTATAAGGAAAATGGCCCCTGAAGAATTCTCGATCTTATTTCCTGTTTTCCTGCTTTCCTGCTTGATTGAGAAACTTTTGCCACGATTCGGGCAGCGAAGCGGCCTCGATTTCGCTTGCGATGCGCCCTTCAAATTCCGCATGGAACGAGGTGCTCGTGCCGTAGACCATAATCACGTCTTCGGAACCTTCCACGCGAATGGCGTGCGCGACGCCGGGCGGAACAACAATCCCGATATTGTTCGCGCTGCGATGATTGTCTCCATCGACAAAAAAACGCATCGTTCGCGGCGGCAATCCCTCACGAACATCGCGCAGAATCATTTCCGCAGCGCCTTGCACAAAAAACATTACGTCCCACTGCTCTTGATCGTAACGGCGCAGCGAATAATTTTGCGGTTCGTCAATGAAAACACGGCGCAACCAATTCGCTGGCGTTTCGTTCTCCGGCACGCTCGGTGGGTGCACATGAAAACCTTTCGCAGTTTGCGCGAACATGCGCGCGGCGGACCATTGCTGCGGCCAGAAGCCGATTTGCGCGAGAGCCCCTTCATCGCGTCGCACAAATTCACCGAACGAACCGCGATGACGTTGCGGGTGAATCTTGCGCGAAAAGATTTCGACGCCAGGAATCCAGGCTTCGCGCACATCCTTTTTGCCTCGGTCTGCCGTGGCGAGTTGGCCTGCGTCGATTCCCATTTCGGCGAGCTGCTGCGAAAAAGATTGCGCGCTATAATCACGCGCTATGAGCGAGTCGCGCGCTTTCTCGCTCAACCCTTGCCAAAATTTTTTGTCGTTCTTGCTCATGTCGATCTAACGGCCGTTCTCCCTAACGAGAAATCAGCGCGCTTGCGAGGACGTTTTGCCCACGGAGTGTAAAGCATCAGGTGAACCGCGCGATGCATTTTCACTACATTATATTGATTGAAGCCCGACGCAGGCAAATTTACCCTGCCTTCCCCACTCCGCCGCGCGATCGGCGCTGATCCCGCATGCTCGATTTTAGCATTTACCTTTTGTATCGCGCGGGCTCGGCGATGGTGAGCGCCCTTCCACTGCGCGCCCTTTTTATTTTTGGCGAAGGCCTTGGCGTCTGCGCGTGGATGCTTCTCAGAAAATATCGCCGGCTGGCGCTCCAGAACTTAACGATCGCGTTCGGCCAGGAGAAGTCGGAGCGCGAACTGCATGTCATCGCGCGCCAACATTTCCGGCGGCTCGGATCGAATTTATTTTGTAGCATCAAACTCGGTGTCATGCCGCTCGAGAAAATCGCCGAGCATGTCGATGTTGAAAATCTCGATGCCGTGCATCGCGAGCTGCGCGCCGGTCGGCCAGTCGTCCTCGTGCTGAGTCATCTCGGAAACTGGGAACTGGTCGCGCAATTTCTTCCCAGCCTCATTGGTAACGTGCGCAACAGTACTGTTTATCAAAAACTCGGAAACCGTTTTATCGACGCACATGTCCAAAAACTTCGCCACCGGGCTGGCGTGGAATTGTTCGATCGACGCGAAGGATTTCAGAAAGCGTTTGAGCTGCTGCGCGGCGGCGGCGCGATCGGAATCTTGAGCGACCAACATACGGGCGACCAAGGAATTTGGGCGCCATTTTTCGGCCGCCTTGCTTCGACATCGCCGCTGCCGGCATTGCTCGCAAAACGAACGGGGGGGGCGCTCATCGGCACCGCCGTCTACACCGTCGGTCGCGCACAATGGCGGATTGTTTTCACCGAGCGCCTAGACACGCCTAACGACTCGGCTCCGGCGCTCACCGTGAAAGTGAACGAAATCATCGCGCAACAAATCCGCCCCGCGCCGGAAGATTGGTTTTGGGTGCATAATCGCTGGAAAACTCCGCGGCCGAATTTTTTGCTTACGCGATACAAGCGCGGCGTTTATCTGCCACCAGGCATTTCGCCGCAAAATTTGCAACGCTTTCGAATTCTCATTCGAGCGCCGAACTGGCTGGGCGATGGTGTGATCACGATTCCAGCTGTGCGCGCGATCAAAAATGGACGGCCCGATGCGCACATCACGATTGCCGCGCCGGAGAAAATTGCCGCGATCTGGAAGCTCGTGCCGGAAGTGGACGAAGTGCTGAGCCTGACGAACAGATCATTGTTCGGAACGGTTGCAGCGATTCGCAAGCAAATGCGATTCGATGCCGCGGTCCTGTTTCCAAATTCGCTTCGCGTGGCGTTGGAAGTTTGGCTCGCTAGCGTTCCGCGGCGCGCTGGTCGCCGCGGTCATTCGCGCAATTGGCTCTTGAATCAAATCGTTCCCGAAAGGAAAAGACGCGGCCCGCCCCAACATCAAGTCCATCGTTATCTCGATTTTGCGCGCGAACTGGGCGCGTCGCCCGACGCCGCTAAGATCGACATAATTTCTCGCCCGCAACCGGCGATGACCGAAAAAATAAAAATTGGTCTTTGTGCTGGCGCGGATTACGGACCAGCGAAACGATGGCTGCCTGGCCGTTTCGCCGAAGCGGCCGCGGCGGTCGCGGCGCAGCTCTCGGTGCAATGGATTCTCTTCGGCACATCCGCCGATACCGAGATCGGTCGCATAATCGAGACGGCGCTCGGCGAGAATTGCGTGAACCGGATCGGTCAGACCACGCTCGACGAACTCATTTTCGAATTGCACGGCTGCCAGCTGTTGCTCACCAATGACACCGGGACGATGCATCTCGCGACTTTGCTCGGCGTGCCCGTTGTCGCCATCTTCGGATCGACGGAACCGCGCCTGACCGGTCCGCTCGGACAGCGCGATCGCGTCATTCGGCATCAAGTCGAATGCAGTCCATGCTTCCTGCGCAAATGTCCGATTGATTTTCGATGCATGAAAGCGGTCGCGGTGGATGAAGTCGTAACAGCAGTTATGTCGATCTTGCAGACTGGCACCACGAAGAACACGAAGATGATTTGAATTTAGTTAAGCTTCGTGTCCTTCGTGACCTTCGTGGTAATTTCCGGCATGGTGAATTCCAACGCGCCTCGCGTTCGCACGGAAGTCCAGGTGATGTTTTTCGACACGGACTGCGGCGGTGTCGTGCACAACATTGCTTACCTGCGTTTCATCGAGATTGCGCGCACGCTTCTGGCTGAGGAGCTTGGCCTTTCTCTCGCGGAAATGGCCGAGACAAAAACATATCCGGTCGTCGTGCGCACAGAAATCGATTATCGGCGCGCGGCAAAACTGGGCGACCGGCTCGTGGTGGAGGGCTGGCTCGACCAACTCGAGCGCGCGCGATTCTGGTGCGCGTTCCGAATCGTGCGCCCTGCCGATGAAACCTTGATCGCGGAATCTCGCCAGATGCTTGCGATCATCGAGATGCCTGCGGCGAAACTGCTTCGACTGCCGGAAGCATGGGAAAAATATCGACAAGACGAACCCGCTTCCGCCCAGTCAAAGTCCGCATGATGCTCGTAATTTGAGATAATGGTCGCAGGCATTCGCGCTTTTCAAATCGAAGACACATTCATCGAGCCGGCGGTTCTCGATCCGCCTCCGACGCGGCACGCGCTCTTTGTTTTTTTGCTGGCGCTGGCCGCTCTGCTTCACTTTGCCACGATTGGCTGGTGCGATCTTTACAGCGAAACGGAAGGACAATATGCCGGCGGCGCGCGCGAAATGTTGTACACGCATCAATGGCTCGTTCCGACAAACGACGGCATTCCGCGTTTGCAAAAGCCGCCGCTGCTCTACTGGCTCATCATCGCGTCATACAAACTTTTTGGGATCAATGCGGCAGCGGCGCGCCTTCCCATCGCCGCGTCGATCGTCGCGACGGTTGCGCTCACATTTTTGATAGGCGAACGGCTGACTGATTACTGGCGCGGATTTCTGGCCGGTCTGATTTACCTTTGTTCGTGCGGCACATTTTTGCTCGGCCGAATCATTATGCCCGAGCCGGTGTTTGCCGCCTTCATTGCCGGAGCGATTTTTTGCGGTGTTTGCGGTTATCAACGCCGGCAGTTTCGCGCGATTTGGTTTGCCGGATTTTGGATTTGTTCGGCGCTCGCCTGTCTGACGAAAGGTCTTCACGGTCTCATTTACCCTGGCGCAGTTTTTTTTCTGCTGGCGTTGTTTTATCGAACTGCGCGCGTCCGCTTTCGCGGGCTTCTGTATTGGCCTTACATTTTGCTTTCCCTCCTGATCGCCGCGCCGTGGTACTGCTGGACGCACTGGCACGTTCCGGGATTCTTCCCTCGTCTTGCGGGGGAAGAATGGCTTGGGCATTTACTCGGACGTTCCGACGCCACGCACGACTTCGAAGGAATTTCGCGTTTCCAATTTGTCGCGATGCATCTCGCGTGGTGGTTTCCCTGGTCGATTGCAATCTTGCCGGGTCTGATTTTTTCATGGCGCCGGTTGGTTCGGCCGCGCGAGATCGAATTTTCCGACGCGCTGCCGCTTTGCTGGATGGGCGTGGCCTTCCTGCCGCTCCTGTTTCTCGGACAACGCCAGGATTATTATTCAATGACGATGTGGAGCGCGTTCGCGCTTTGGCTCGCCACCGCTTGGGACCGAACACCGCAAAGATCGAGATTCGCGGGAGCGAGCGCCGTCGCTCACATCGGTGCGGCCGTCGGAGTTTTTTCACTGCTCGTTCCGAGTCTGCTGCACAAGATGGATGGCAGTTGGGGGAAAATGGATGCGCGCTGGACCGCATGGAAAGCGGTGCAGGACATGCCGATCTCGACGTGGCTCGAATTTCGACCGCTCATTGCCATCGTCGGCATTTCGCTTTTCGTTTGCGCACTGGTCGCTCTCCTTTTCGTTGCAAAGCAAAGAGGAACACTTGCGGTCGTCGCCCTGGCCGCGGCGATGATTCCCGCCGGCTTGGGCATGATCGAAGGCACCGCGCACACTGCGCCCTACTTCTCGCTCGGCCCAGCCGCGCGCTACTTAAATGCGCGACTCGGTCCTCGCGACGCCGTCGTTTATGAGGGCCTTCTCGAAGATGGAAGCAGTCTTGTTTTTTATCTGAACCGCAAATTTTTCATGGTCAACCAATTGCCGGAAGCGCAGACGCCGATTGGCTCTCCGCCAAGCGACATCTTTTTAGACGAAGACGATGTGCTCGAGAGATGGGGCGACGCGGATGCCATCTATCTGATTGTCGAACAAGATCGCATTCCGCATTGGCAGAAATTGTTAACCGATCGATTTCACATTTATCATCAAGTCACGACCTGCGGCACTTACGTCGTCTTGAGCAATCAGCTCTGAAAAAAACGCGGGGCTCTTTCGCAAAATTAATTCAACGGCGCGCGCGCTTCATCTTTCAGAAGCCGTCCCCAAAACGAACTGTAAGGATGCACGCGCGAGACAGGTGCGCCGTCTTCGCGTACGAGCGGCCGACGTTCGTTTGCCCATTGGAAAATTGACCCCTCAAGATTTTGCACGTGAGTGAAACCGGCCGCGCGCAATTTTGTCGCCAGCTGCGCCGATCGGTATCCAACCGCGCAGTAGGTCACGACAGGCGCGTCTTTCGCAACTCCCGCCAACGCTGCTTCCGCCGGCGCCCCAGGAATCACATGACGGGCACCGGCGAGATGACTCACCTCCCATTCCGCTTGCGTGCGCACATCGACAAGTACGGCCGGACGGCGATTTTTGTCCGCCAGCCAGTCGGCCAGCTCGCGTGTCGTGATCCATTCCACAGCCGGAAAACGATTGCGCAGCGATCGCTGCAGCAAAAACCAATCGATGCTGCGCATGCCGAGCAACGCCAGTCCGACGATGATCAATCCGGTCATCAAAAGACCGAGGCGCGCATTCGGCACGCGCGGGGCGCCCGCATTGAGACTCACTATATCCATTTGAAAAATCGCACCGGCAACGTAACCTTCCCGACTATTTTTTACGGGAGCAATCTATGTCGCAACATCGCAGTTTAAAAGGCGCCAGCACCATCGCGGCGAAGCGCAATGTCTTAAAGCGTTTCGAACGGGTCGAGTTGTTGAAGAAGCGCGGTCAATGGAAGGAAGGCGCCAAAGTCCTCGGCCTTCCCAAAACAAAACCGGACGCGTAGAAAAAGTTGAGAAATGAGTGTTGAGACTTTGCTCAGCCTTGATCTCTCAACTCTCAACCAAGAACTCTCAACTGGTTCAGCCATGCGGCTGAACCGTTATCTCGCCGCCGCCGGCATTGGTTCGCGCCGCGCGTGCGATGAATTGATCGCCGCCGGTCGCGTCACGATTAACGGACGCACCTGCACCGATTTCAGCGCGCAGCCGGCCGCAGGCGATCACGTCAAAGTAAACGGCAAGCTTGTCCGCCCCGAACGATCGCTGCACATCGTTCTGCACAAACCCTCCGGATTTGTTTCTTCAAAACGCGATCCGCATGCGCGCGACACGATCTTCGATCTTTTGCCGCCGAAATTTCCACGGCTCTTTCACGTCGGCCGGCTGGATGCGCAAAGCGAAGGACTTCTCATTCTCACGAACGACGGCGATCTCGCACAACACCTCACCCATCCGCGCTACAAGATCGAGAAAGAATACGAAGTGACTCTGGATCGACCATGGGACCCTGCGCACGCGCCGAAATTGCTGCGCGGCATCTTTCTCGACGGCCAACGAGCGCAAATCGCACGATTGCATTCCATCACTCCGACGCGATTGCGCGTCGTCTTGCGACAAGGCATTAATCGCCAGATTCGCCGCATGTTTTTCGAAGTTGGTTACAACGCGAAACGTCTTGTGCGCACGCGCATCGGTCCCGTGCGTCTCGGCGATTTGCCACGCGGTCATTGGCGGCCGCTCACCGCAAGCGAGTTGAAATCCCTCAGAAAATAGAGCGCACTTACTCAGCTTCCGCGCGCAATACATCGAGCGGCGGCGCGTTTCCGATGCCGCGACTGGTCGCGAGACCGATCACGATGGTCAGGCCGCTTACAAGCAACGCCGTGCAAACTAGCGGCAAGATCGACAGTACGAACGGGAGTTTGAAAACAAATTCCGCCAGCGCCCAACTCGAAAGCATAGCCAGCAGAATCGCGGTCACGCTCGCGAGAACGCCGAGAAAAAAATATTCCGCGCACAAAATTTTCCAAATCTGCCAGCGCGAAGCTCCGAGCGTCCGCAGCAAAATACTTTCTTGCACGCGCTGATATCGGCCGCTCCAGATCGTGCTCGCCAACACGATCAAGCCAACGCCGACCGTAAAGATCGACATCACGCGAATGACGAGCGCGACCTTCGTTAAAATAGAATCGACCGTTTCGATCACCGAAGTGAGATCGAGCGCGGAGACATTTGGAAATTGTGCGACGATCGCGTTTTGCAGGCGTGCCGAATCCGCCGGCGTTGGCACCCGGCTGACGAGGACATCGAAGCTCGGCGCGTCCTCGAGCACGCCCGCGGGAAAAACGACGAAGAAGTTCGTCTGAAAACGTTTCCAGTCCACGCGCCGCAGACTTGCGATGGACGTCTTGATCGGCACGCCTTGCACATCGAAGACGAGCTCGTCACCGACTTTCGCGCCGAAATCTTTCGCGATCCCCTGCTCTACTGAGATCGGGACGACATCGCCGGCGCGATAATTCATGCGACCAATCCAGCGTCCATCGACAATCTTCTCCGTCTCGGTGACTTCTTCGCGATAAGTGGAACGATATTCGCGCTCGAGCTCCCAATTCTCGATCTTGCGATTTGGATCGGCCAGAATGTCGCTCGTTTTGCGGCCTTTGATTTCCGCAAGACGCATCGTGACAATCGGCGCGCGCTGAATGATCGGCAGACCTTGCGAACGAATCAGCGCCGAGACAGCCGCCGTTTGGTCCGGTTGAATGTCGAACAAGAAAATGTTCGGTTGATTGTTCGCGCCGATGGAACGGAACTGCTCGAGCAACACGTCGCGCGTCAGATAAAGATTGAGAAGCAAAAATGTTCCCAAGCCTAACGAAAGCGTAACGAGAAACGTGCGATTGTTCGGCCGGTAAAGATTGGCGAGACCTTGTCGAATCTCGAAGCTCGCGCGATGCGGGAAAAATTTTCGCACAAGCACGATCAACAATTTCGCGACGCCGGCGAAAATTCCAAACACGACGGCGAGAGCTCCGGAGAGAATCAGTCCGCGAATCCACGTTTCAGATTGCGAAAAAGCGAATGTAACGATGCTCGCTGCGATCAAACCGTAAGCCGCAGAAATCATCGGATCGGGAGGCGGCGAATCCGTTTCGTTGCTCGCCGGTCCCCGCAAGAGCAGGAGCGGCGAGACGCGACGAAATCGAAGCAACGGCGGAAGCGCAAAGAAAACGCAGATGGCAAAGCCGACA
>CATPCN010000429.1 GCA_955652855.1 uncultured Chthoniobacterales bacterium
CCCTCAGGTCGCCAGTCCATGGCGTTCCGCGACAGGACGCGTGCAACGCGAAAACATCCCCTTCGTCGTCCGTGCCGTCGGCCTCGACGCGCAACGCCTCCAGTACGGCCCAGTCCTCTTCGCAGGGCAGGTCGTCGTCTTCGAGCAGGGGAACCTGCGGCGGTACGGTAGAGATCACCACTGAAACGTTGCGAACGTGGGCGCGCATCACGCTTCCTCCTGTTTCCCGGGCATCGGCGGGACAGTTTCTTCGTGCATCTCGGACTTGCCGCTCGTTCGGCAACTGCCGATCATGTGGCAATACGGAGCCAATTCTATAGAGCCACCAAGCCGCCGTAAGTCGGAACCGCGCCGATTCGGCCGTCGGGAAGGAAGGAGACGGCAGGGTCGCGCAGCGTCCTACAGCCAAGTGCTGCGTCGCTTCCATAGAAATCGCAGCGTCGGGAATGCTACGCTGCGGCGGGCTGCATTGGTTGCGTCGTGTCATGAGGGTCGCGCCGGATCCCAGTACGCCCAATGAGTGCAAGGAACCTCCGCGAAGCGGTATAGCCGTGGCTACTTGAGAAATGGAAATGGTCTTCCCAGCCAGCCAAACATCGAGCCGACGAGGATCCACGTCGCCCAGACCACCAGCGCAGCGAGAATGATCGCCCTGAAGATGTGCAAAGCAATGCCAGATGTTTGTTCCGTCACGACATTGGCATCGTCATCGATCCCATCAGCAAGCGTCGCCGCTGGCTGGACGTCATCCGTCATCTTCAACTCCTTCTGCGCATCAACAGATGCCGACGGGCAACACTCATTAAGCCCTTCGAGGTATCAAAGAAAAAGGGCTGCGAATACGTGGCCTAGCCCTTTATAGGTTTCGGGCGTACCGGCTAGGACTTGCCGTAGCGCAGTTTGGCCTCGCTAATACATGTGCTTTTGGCCGCGCCAGTGAAGACATCGCACTTCTCGATGGCAACCTTATAGTCCGCATCACGCTTGTCTTCCGCAGCTTCCTTGCGGGCGTCGGCCTGTTTCATGGCCGAATCTTGCTTCGCATCCGCCGACACGCGATCGACCTTGGCATCGGCCTTCGCCTTGACCAATGTAGCGTTTGCTTCCTTCACGCAGACAACTTTGGGATTGCCCGAAAGCTCGTCGCATTTTTCCTTTGCGACGTTGTAAGTCGCTTCGGCACGGGTGACGCGCGCATCCTCGCGCGCACTCGGCGTGTTCTTGTATGCGGCTTCCACGTCGGACTTCGCGACCTTTTCCCTGCCGCTCGCTTCCGCGAGGCAAATATCCTTTGCGTTGCCACTTCTCGATGCGCAGGCATCCTTGTCGATCTTGTACTGCGTCTCGGCATTCCTGATCGCGGTGTCGTAAGCGTTCTTCGAGATTGGCGCCGCAGCGTATGGCTTCGTTGCGGCCATCGGAGCGATCGTTTGCGGCCCCGCGCAACCGGCAAGACCTATCCCGGCGCTCATGAACAGCGCAATCATTAGCCTAGGCATATTCCCTCCTTGCGGTTCGAGTGCGCAATTTGTGCTGCGCGGCGGTCAGCGACAATCGGACATCAACTGATCTCGGAGTAGGACGCTGAGGCTGCAAACGGTATTCGATGCCTACGTGACATTAAAAAGCCGCGCCTGCCATCAATCGAGCCCGGCTTTTATTGATTCGCGAGAGCGGGCCATAGGCGCTGCTCTCCGCCTGAGGTGGCATTGCGGAAATCGGGAGACAAACGTCGACCGGAAGAAGCAAGCTCAACCCGGTCTTACGAGTCAAGACGGCATCTGACAGCGGAGCGCGCCAGGCGTGTTGAGACTGAGTCACTGAGCGCAGTGCCTGTGAGACTTTCTTTATTGCGATGGATACGAGTACGCGGGGCGATGGCCTTGTCATTGTTGGTGTCGCTCACCCTGGCGGCCAGTATGGCAGCATGCGATCGCGCACCCGAGCGCCCGCCCAATGCTGGCGCGCCCGCAACTGCGTCGACGCTAACCGCACGATCGCCGGTGCCTGCAGCGACAGAAGGCGCCCGCACGGGAGATACGGCAAATGCGAACGCTCCGCCAATGAAGTTGATGACTAAGGAAGAAGAGTCGGCGTCGATGCCGCAACCAGGTCAGGCGAACGATCACTCGACCACCGCAAAAGACAAGAAGTAAGCGGATTGGCAGAAAACAGCGAATGAAAATATTTGGATACTCGTATTTCTCCGACCGTTCTTACGAGGAAATCGGTGTCCGTCCGATAGTCGCGCCAGCGCGAGAGAGCAGATATTACGGTGCGGGATACGACCCACTATCGGCTAATGCGTAACGTCCCGTCGAGCGGATCAGCTCGTGCATCCTAACGGCGGATGACAACGCTCGATATTGAGGTATTCCGGAGGCAGCCGGCAGAACGTCAAGCGACACGTTGTTTCTGACGGTATTCGAACGCAGTGCATTGAATTTATTTTTAGAGGAGCAAACCATGAATTGGGATCAGGTCGCGGGCAACTGGAAGCAAGTTAAGGGCAAAGTGAAGGAGAAATGGGGCAAGCTCAGTGATGACCAGCTCGCGCAGATCAATGGCGAGCGGGAGCAGCTGGTGGGGAAGATCCAAGAATCCTATGGCGTTACCAAGAACGAGGCCGAGAAACAAGTTAAGGATTGGGAGGCCATGCATTAAGCGCCTCTATATTTGCTAAGCGACAGATTGGGCGGATGCATCTTGTTTCTGCTTTCCTGGCCTTTGCCCAAGCCTCCGCGCCCGTGATCCGAAGGATGTTTCGTTCGCGCCTTGTTGCCACGGGGCTCAACGCAGGCGAACGCGATCTTCTGAGGAACTGCGGGCGCCGGAGGCGCCGGAGTGGCGATGAAGGTCAACAATCTCATCGCTTCCCAGGTTCCGTCGGTGTTGGCCTCTGATTCGCAATGCTCAAAATTGACTGGGCGGCACATTGCGGTTTGGGTTTGCCAACGACAATCTCTAGCACCCTAAAATGCCGATCGTTGTAACGTAGAAGTCCTGAGGCATTTGCGCGTTCCGCAAGGGATGCGTTCTCGACGCCGCGAACGCGCGCGAATTCAAATCGATGCGACTATGTGTCGCAGCGATCTGTCGCGCTAAGCGTCGAGTGCCCCCGGCACACGCTGGCGCTCTGCGCTATCGAGGGCAGGGCTGGTCAAGACGTCATAACGAACGTCGCCCGGTGATGAGATTAACCAACACCATGACGATGGCGATTACCAGAAGAATGTGAATAAAACCGCCCAGAGTGTAGGAAGAGACGATTCCGAGGGCCCGCAATATGAGCAAAATCACTGCGATCGTGTACAGCATGGTTGCACCTCCGTTGACGATTTGACTCTCTGTTCGTGACCCACGCGCTAGTCTTAGCTGCTACGCATCGCCGACATGAAGTCGGATGTCGAAGAGTCGCGCGCCACTGGATCGATGCACCGCGAGGGGTGCATGCGTATTGCGCCCCGGGCTTTTCTGGTCCCATAGGTCGCGCAAGACCGGTCACCCCTGTGCGTACTACGCTACCGACGCCATCCAGCGCAGGCGTGCGTTCCGGACCGGGATCACACGCAGCCCGGCCCTCGTTAAATCGAGCTACCTATTCACGTTGACCTGCAATGACGATTGGGCCCCCTTCGCGTCATCCCACTCACTCCCGTCGAGCCCAAAAAAAGCCGGGACGACGACCGTCCCGGCTTAATCTCACAACATGCGAATGGGCTGGTTACTACGACTTGCCGTAACGCGCCTTCGCGTCCTTTACGCATTGATCCTTCGATGTGCCCGAGAGCGAGTCGCATTTTTCGACAGCCACTTTGTAGTCGGCGTCGCGCTTGTCCTCGGCCGCGTCCTTGCGGGCGTTCTGTCGCTTCACCTCCGCAGTCCTCGTCACGTCGTTCGAAACGTGCGCAACCTTGGCGTCGGCTTTGGCCCTCACTTCGGCTGCCTTCGCTTCCTTCACGCAAACGTCCTTCTGATTGCCGGCGAGGTCGTCGCATTTTTCCTTCGCGACCGCGTAATCCGCTTCCGCACGTGCGATCCGGGCGTCGTATCGCGCCTTTTCCGTATCCTTGTACGCCGCTTCGTTTTCGGCCTTGGCGACTTTCTCCTTGGCTTTGGCGCGCTCGACGCAGATGTCCTTCGCATTGGCCTTCAGCGGCGCGCACGCTTCCTTGTCTGCCTTGTAGGTAGCCTCGATGCGGTCCTTTTCGGCGCTGAACGCGTCCTTCGAAATCGGCGCTCCCGTTGCCGCGCCAGCAAAAGCGAGCCCGGTGCAAGTCAATACGCTAACGAGTAGCTTCGACATAGTATCCCCCGTTGATGATTAGTCCGACCGGCATAGCGTGCCGAAATCAGAGCCTCGTCGCAGTCGGCTCTTTACTGAGTTTTCTGTAGGTGCAATCTCACGCTTTTTGGGACGCCTATCCTCGCCTGACACAGGGCGGCGAACGCGTCATCCGGTATTCAAGCAAATCAGAGCCGCCAAAGATCGAGGCGGCTCTTGTGTGAACGCGACAACGCGGCCGATATAACATCGCCGCTCGTCGACATCGCGACTAGGGTTGAACAGTTCGGCCAGCCGAGGTACGTTGAGTGACAGTAGCATCCAGTTGGTCATCCCAATAGGGCGCAACATCGTAATACGCATGCAACTCGCTCGCCCAAGCAGGATCCGCCATCGAAGGCCAGTGATCCTTGTCGAAGCCGGGCGCGCTCTCCAAGCGTTCCTTGCTCACATTGATAACGAAACGCTTTTCGGCCGCGTCCAATGTCAAGGCGTGCCATGGGATGGCAAAAAGCTTTTTGCCCATCCCAAGAAAACCGCCGAACGACAATACGGCATAAGCGATCCGGCCGCTGGTAACGTCGAGCATGATCGCTTCGATCTGCCCCAGATCCTCGCCGCTTACGTTGACTACCGCGTCATCGCGCAGGGTTCCGGCGTCCATAACGTATGGGCCGGGGCCGTTTGAACGTCTCTCTTCGGCATTGATGATAGCCGCGCCGGCGGTTGAAAAGGTGCCGGATGTGGGATGAGTGCCAATCTGTGTAACCATGAAGTTTCTCCTTCTATCGAAGATGGATGGGTCCGCAATGCCCGCCAGAATCCGCGCAGAGGAAATATGAAGACGAAAAAGGGTGCTGGCGGAAGTTCGCGAAAAAGGGTGCTGGCGGAAGTTCGGGCTTGGAGCTCTCAGGTGCAGCCGTAATTGCTACCGCGCCTGCGCCAAAGCCAGAACGCAGATGCGAGGGACAGCGGAACAGCGGAACAGCGAAACACCACCGCTCGAAGCCCGGTGGAATGCTCTTCGGCTGCTGACCTTCTGTACATCCGGAGCAGTCTGACTCCACTGTCGGACAATGACTTACGCTTCGCGAAGTGAGTCCACATCCTAGATGGGCCCGCTTGGTGGCCACTACGGAGAACCTGATCCGCGCAAGGCCCTTGCGTGCGGCGCCACTGCTCGACTTGGCGCTAGGCGGCGAGCAAGATTCCGGAACGCGGCGTTTGCAATGAAACCAAACGCGTGCAATCTCGCTGAATATCGAGCGCGACCGGCTCGATCAAAGGGCTCAAGCGGCGCAATCGCGCGGAGCCAAAGAAGGTGGCGAATGCCACCTCGGACGCGTCGCGCCCGGTTC
>CATPCN010000430.1 GCA_955652855.1 uncultured Chthoniobacterales bacterium
GATATGTTAACGCGGACGCGTCCACCGAAACTGCGCTGGCTCGCAACTTCAAGCATCCAAAAAGACTAAAGTGACGTCACAGTTTTCGGACAGGAACCGAAAATACCAAGGCTCCAGAGCCAAGAGTATGTTTCCAATCATTTCAATGACTTAACCATATGTCCCTCATAAAGATATAGGTATGCTTCAAAAGATATACTATACAATGGATAATTTTGCGGATTGCCAGCGTTCTTCGTCGGCCTTCAGTTCTCGGTCGATCCTGTTCGAACTGCGGTGCCGCTGCTACTATTCGTGACCGATCAATTCAGCAGATCGAAAACAATCGTATTCCCAGGAAGTGATCGAAGAATTGGCATACTTACATCAAAACGTCCGCAGAAAAACCCTATGCCCATATTGCTTAGTCAAGCGCATTGGGCCTCATCGACGGTTAGCGCGAAAGATTTGATTTGCAGTGGGCAGCTCTGATCGTTGAGAATTAGCAGACTTCGCCGCAATGATGTTCCTCCGTATATCCTTTGGCAAACGGAGTTTAGGTCAGTGACCGCAATCCAATTTGGTAATCGTGGATCTCAGCTGCTTGGGAGGCGATTGCTGACAGGAAGAGATGAGCACGGCGCCGGTGCATAATATTGAGCAAAGTGGCTGTAAAAGCGAAGCGCTTTCGTCATGGTCTGGGAAGTATCTCACGACGTGACGGGAGGCTGTGGGTTCACTTCACGATTAGCGTTCGCTTCACGGCTCCATCCTCCCGAAGTTCCTCAATCCAGGCGTGACGTTCACCCGGCTCGACGTTGACTCCGTTTTCTAGGTCTTGGAGGATGCTCAGGCACTCCAATTCCAGCATCTTCTTGAATCTTAGAAAGTTCCCCAATCGCCGTTGCGATATCCTTCTCGCTTTTTGAAACTTCAGTACTTTCACCGGCTGTCTCCCGCACCAGAAGATCAAACGCAGCCAGATTCACCTGCATGGCAATCCGATGGCCTGATCTAAGAATGCGATTTAGCAACGAATGCCAATGGGAGGCTGGCTTTTCGGACGCGGCGGTAGCTATATCTTGAAACTCTTTCGATAATTCGTCAATTGGGGGATTTAGTGTAGTAGTACCAGGAACTGAAGCACCAGCGAGCCACTGCTCCAGGGCCTTCTGAACCACTTCCTGCATCGAACTTTGCCCCAACGCCGCCTTGCTTTTAACTCTGGCGTGAAAATCGGAGGGAAGCTGAACCGTCAGCATCGTTTTTCCAAGTCTCTTCGGCAAAACTAAATCTCCTTTATCCTCAGCGATCTCCAGAACCATGCGTCTAGAAAACTATAATGACAGTTGACAGTAAAACTAGATAGCTGTATAGTCAACACAAGTTCGGCGAAACGTGGCGTAAACTTATGCAGACAAATTCTACCATCGTCCGGCGCACGGAAATTCATTACATCATGCGAGGACCCAGGGGCGCGGCAGCCGAAGTGGCCCGGGAACTAACCTTGAGCCATCCCAGCATAAGCAAATGGCTTCGCGGCAAGAGTGCTTCGGAACGCCATTCAGGAAGCGCTCAAGGCGAAAGCTCTCGCCCTGCTCGAACAGGAGCCAAAGAAAGCACGGACTAGCTATACAAAAACAAAGAGGAGTAAATCAATGAGCGAAAAAAACAAAATTAGATTCATACGAAGATTCCAAGTTGTACTTCCATTATTCCTTGCGTTCATTACATGTTGCGCCGGTCGCGCATACGCGAGTCCGATTCTGGGATCTACGATCACGTTTGGAGGAGTGGCGACCGCAGTTGGAACCGCCGCTAGCCTACTGAGCCTCATCTCCGCAGACGAGGCGCCTACTGGCATGCTGAACTTAACAGTAAGTGGGAACGAAACGGAGTTCAGCCTGACGCTCATTGGGGGCGTCGTTACTGACACAACTGATACTAGCCTCGACTTCATGGGCGTGAGCAAAGGCCTCGTGCAAACAGCGGGTGGTGGTATGGCAATGGCCGACTTTTGGAAGTGGGATCTGATGGTGACTATAACGAATGGCTTCATCAATGATGATGTGGCGATTAATGGTTTCGTCCAGCATGCAATCGATCCCCATCCAGGCGAAGTTGGGGGCGGCCCGCAACTACCCTTCAGCGTCAGCATCGACACCAAAGGGACGACTGGTACACCAATATCGGCAACAAGCGCAAGGCAACAAGGAAAACATTTTGGCACTTCCGGGCATATTGATATCCTCCGAGACCCCGTAAATCCGGCGGTCGGCGCAACATTAACAGGCACGGTTGATCGGGGGACCTTGATAGACTCAATAACCGGCTTTACGTTTGAAACGGGGGCGGTACACACGCCGGAGCCATCCACGTTCTTCACCGTGCTACTCGTGCTTGCGAGCCTGGTCCTATTGCGGCGAAGGCCATCGAGGTAGCTGCGACCGAGCGCAATAGGATGGTCTGGCTCTAGACCGTTCTCCAGCCACGAAGCTTGCGAAGGACCAGAAGGACAAGGGCACCGCAGGCCAATATCCACGCGGTTGCGGGCTCGGGCACGCTGTCTTCCAATATCGGCGCTCCATTCCGCAGGTCCGGCACAACTGTGGTAGTACCGTCCGGGTTCAACGTGAAAATACCGGAGGTGATCGGAGGATCGGACCCAAGCGATGCGGCATTGAACCCACCGCCCGTGCTCGCCGACCAGAATGCC
>CATPCN010000431.1 GCA_955652855.1 uncultured Chthoniobacterales bacterium
ATGATTACCCCAAGTCTTCAAGAGGGTAGGTCTACACTACATCGGCATCTTCGAAAACGCCGATTGAGACGTAAGGACTTGGTGCCACCGATAGGATCAAAAAGCTTGGAACTACCGATGTCGTGACGAACTTGGGCTAACCAACGAGCAAAAACTTGCGGGTCGCGAAGGTCATTCAAATCGCCGAAAAACTGAAGTTCTCCGTGGGCATAGGCTTTTTCCAAGGCTTCCAGGAAGAGCCGCCGGAAGAGTGCACTGAGCACTCGGACTGGCAACAGAAATCGCCGACGCCCGTTGATCCAACGCTGGCCATCGGCGGAAAGGCCGCCTCCGGGAACCACGCAATGCAGGTGCGGATGAAAGTGAAGATTCTGGCCCCAGGTATGCAGGACCGCGAAAAAGCCCATCTCCACGCCCAGCCGTTTGGGATCGCGGGCAATGGTCAGCAACGTTTGCGCCGTGGCGCGGAAGAGGATTTCGTATAGCACGGCTTTGTTATAGAAGGCGATTTGGCCGATGAGTGCGGGCACGGTGAAAACGACGTGGAAGTATTCCACCGGCAGCAACTCGGCCTGGCGCTGTTCCAGCCAGCGGGCGCGCGCCAGGCCCTGACACTTGGGGCAATGCCGGTTGCGGCAGGAGCGATATTGAATGTGGGTGTACTGGCACTGGCTGCACCATTCGACCACACCGCCCAAGGCGGGAGTGCGGCAGTTTTCGATAGCCTGCATCAGCCGCTGCTGCGGCCACGGCAACTCGTGCGTCTGCCGGTAAGCGGGACCGTGGAGTCGAAAGATGTCGGCCAGCTCCAGGGCTGGCGGTGGCATGCGCTACCGCTTGGCTTTGGTTTTCGGACGGGACGGCGAGGCTTGCCCCAGCCGGTCGAGCGGACTGCGCACGGCGCCAATGGCATTGGGAGAGACGGCTGCATAGCGTGCCGTGGTGTCGATGCGGGAATGGCCCAGCATGGCCTGGATGAGGCGTATGTCGGTGCCGTTTTCGAGCAAATGCGTGGCGAAACTATGGCGCAAAGTATGGACCGTGATGCGCTTGCTGAGGCCTGCGGCGCGCGCCACTTCCCGGCAGGCGATCTGCAGCGAGGCGGCATTCATATGATGGCCTTTGCGCCATCCGGGAAACAGCCAGTCCTGCGGGCAGGTGTTCAGCCGATGGCCGGCCGGGTGACGCGAGCGCCACCAGCAGCGCAGCATTTCCAGCAACCGTGGGGAGAGTAGGGCATAGCGATCCTTCTTGCCTTTGCCTTGCCGGACCCGGATGAGCATGCGTTTGGAATCGATATCGCCCAGCTGTAAGGTCACTACTTCAGAAACCCGCAGACCCGCTCCGTAGGCAGTCATCAGGGCGGCACGATACCGCAGCGTGCAGACCTGCTGAAAAAACTCGTGCATTTCCGGAGCACTGAGCACCACCGGCAATTTTCGGGGAACCCGGCAGCGCGGTAATGCGCCTTCCGGCCAAGGCGTTTCCAGGGTAACGTTGTACAGAAACTTGGCAGCCGAAACAAAGGCGTTTACGCTCTCCGGCGAATAGCGGCGCTCATTGATCATATAAAGCTGGTATTCCCGAATCTCTTCCAGCCCCAGGTGTTCGGGGCTGGTCTGGTAGAATCGCGCCAGGCCACTGAGGTAGTGCACGTAGGCTCGTTGGGTCTCGGCGCCGAGGTTGCGCAGTTGCATATCCTCGATCATGCGTTGACGAAGTGCGGTCATGCGAAGGCTCCTTGAATATTGGATTGGTCGTTTGCGGAAACAACCTAACTAATCCAGTGTTTCGCAGGAGCCTCGCGCCAAGCTACTGATGGGGCATTATCGATTCGCAGACGAATACCGCGAAGCGGTTTAGTTCACCCTCATTACGATGCGGCTCGCCTATGCCGCCTCCGAGTTTCTCGGCGGCGGATAGTGTTGAGTGGGCCGGGCCGCGTGGCCCTCAGTGCTGACAGAAAGCAAACGACTTACGCGTTTACTTTCCGGAGACCTATTTGCGGTATCTTTGATCGACAGTGATTCACTTAACAGGGAATACGGCAGCGAAAAAGCAACCAACACGGGGTTCCAACATCTGCTGATAGGTTCGCGTCTCGCTAAATTATCTTTCTTCAGGAGGACTTAAATGAACGATCCAGCTGTCCTTACTGCCCGCCAAGTCCAGCTCGCAATACTTCCTGCCTGATTCTAGCTGGCGCCGCTTGGCACCAGATTCTACGGTACCTGCGCATTGATCTGCATCGAGTTGACGAACAGCGAGGACAGCAGGGGTTACTGTCATTAGATAACCGGGAGGCGATAGACCTATTTCACCGCTACGGTCACCCCTGCCTGACTGCCGACTCCACCAAGGGAGACGACCACTGGGACATTCCCCGAACTCACGTTCGCGGGCAATTGAATATTGACCTGCATCAAGCCCGAGACGAAACCCGGTGCTTCGGCCGCAAACAAAACCGTGGCCGTCTGCCCGCCTACGGAGGCAGTGACCGGCTGGGTGGTGGGAACAGGCAGATCCTCGACTCTGGTCACATTGTTCACCTTTCCCGTAATCCCTGGGGGGTTCGTCTGGCCTTCGCCAGTCATGTACAGAACCACGATGCCCCCTTTATTCACCGGGTTGGCTGTCGAGTTCGGGCTGTTGTCGGCATTCAGAATCGCTCCTTGACCGGTTCCCGATGCGCTCGCTGTAAACACTCCTGGAGCCGCGGCGGCCACCGCCACCGGGAACGGCTTCGATGCCTGTCCCGCGTACATGACTTGCACCGTCGTATTGGAACTCCCAGCGACCTCGTATGGAACCACGGCCGACGCCTGGCCGCTGACCGCGTATATCATCGGCGCGGCGACGCCGCCAATCAGCATCTGGACGCCACCGCTCGAGGTCGAAACCTTCCCGCTCGAGTCCAGGCTCGCACCCGCCAGGGTCGCGGGGCCAAAGTTCGTTCCGAATACCGTTACAATCTCGCCAGGTGAAATCGGTCCACCAGCGAAACTGGCGGCGTTTACCACCGCCGCGACCGCCGGTAGCTGCGCCGGAGGAGGATTGACAACGGCAAAGGGATTGATCAGTTTCGCCGTGGCAATCGCCAGAACGGTTGCGCCTATGCTCGGCCGGGCCGGCTGGCACCCGAACGGCGAGACCAGGCACTGCGCGTAAGGCCTCACTGCAATTTCGTTGTTGAGCGTGGCCCCCGGAATCAAGTTCGTCACGGCGAGCGATTGTTCGACGGAGTCGAACTGGTTCAAATATTGTTGAGCCGCGGCCTGAATGTCGGCCGTACTCGTCGAGTCCCCCACGGCCACACGCAAAGCCAACGCGGCCGAGCCGGTCAATATCCAGTCCACTCCGCCCGGAGGAACATCGCTCTCGGCCGACGAGAAACCCGAAAGCTGAAGAGAGCCCACCGTCACCGTGGTAGGGAGCTTGAGCAGAGCTTTCATCAAGGTCGCGAGGTTGAACTGCGCCAGAAAAGTGGGCTGGGCCGATAAGGCAAGCGGAACGATCGTGTAATTGCCGATCACGTCATAACTATTGATGGTCTCCCCGCCGCGCTTCGGGCCGTCCGCCCGAATTCCCTGGCTGGGATCGGTGGGCTGGGAATCCGGCACCGTTCCAGAATAGAAGCGCCCATCGGGGCGGTACATGAATTTAACGAACTGACCGGCGGCGGCGGCGCGCGATTTCCAGGTAGACGCGTCGCTCTTTCCCAAACTCGCCTCCACATCGCCCAGCGCGGAAAACGCAGAGAAAATCAAAGCGTTGTCGACAGTCGTTTTGGACTTCACGAATACTTTGGCGCCAACCTGGGTGACAAATAGATAGCCGTAGTAGTATCCCCCATAGTCCACCGTCGAAGGATCAGCCAGTTTCTCCTGAATCCAGTCCGCAGGCGCGAGGGCGGTGTTGAGATATCGAACGTCGTTGAATGCCAGGTATCCTCGAAGCAGCGCCAGGATGACCGTGGCGTTCTGGCCTCCCGTGGCTCCATCGAGCACAACCCGGAAATTCGTCCCAACTGAGAACCCGCAGGGCCGGCCCGACCCGGCCAACGCCCCTCCAGAGTCGTTCTTCAACGCCGCATCCCCGCTGCTGAAACAGCTAAGGAGTCCGCGCGCCTGCAATTGGTCCATAGTAGGCGGGGGAGCCAGCGCTAGCAGCCCGTGTCTAAACCGCCCGATTTTTCGGGTGATTTGAGGCAGCTCTTGTATATCCTTACTCCGCGAGCTTGATGCCGATTTCGACCTCTCGTGGCCAGATCTGCGTTATAGGCCTTCCACGGCGCCCATAAA
>CATPCN010000432.1 GCA_955652855.1 uncultured Chthoniobacterales bacterium
ATGACGCACGGCTCGATTCCGCCAGAAAAGCGCGAGGAGCTCGGCATTAGCGATTCACTCGTTAGGCTGTCAGTCGGCGTGGAAGACGTGCGCGATTTGATCGACGATTTGAGCGAGGCGCTCGCTGCGATCTGAAAACGGTAGCGGCCTTCCGCGGTGGCGTTTAACGTTGCCCAGAATGGGCAATTCATTCGGCCAACTTTTTCGCATCACGACTTTCGGCGAATCGCACGGCGGCGGCATCGGCGTCGTGATCGACGGCTGTCCGCCTAAGATCGACATAAACGAAGCGGACATTCAGCGTGAGCTCGATAGGCGGCGCCCTGGACAAAGCGAAATCACGACGCAGCGCAAAGAAGAAGATCGCTGCGAAATTCTCTCCGGCGTTTTCGAAGGGAAAACGCTCGGCACGCCCATCTCGATCCTGGTGCGCAACAAGGACGCGCGGCCGGAAGATTATGTCGATGTTGCGAAAACGTTTCGTCCTTCGCACGCCGACTTCACTTACGAAGCGAAGTACGGCATTCGAAATTGGCAGGGCGGTGGGCGGGCGTCCGCGCGCGAAACGATCGGACGCGTCGCGGCCGCTGCGATCGCGCGAAAAGTTCTGACGCAATTATATCCGCGGATCGAGATCGTGGCCTATGTCACGCAGGTTCACGACGTCGTCGTTAAGATCGACAAGTCGCGCGTCAAGACAAAGGACGTCGATCAAAACATCGTGCGTTGCCCGGACGCAGCCGCGGCAAAGATCATGATCGCGCTCATCGAAAAAACGCGCGAAGAAGGCAACTCGTTAGGCGGCGTGATCGAATGCGTTATGCGCAGCGTGCCGGCCGGACTGGGCGAGCCTGTCTTCGACAAGCTCGAAGCCGATCTGGCGAAAGCGATGCTGAGCTTGCCGGCGACGAAAGGTTTCGAGATCGGCTCCGGTTTCGCCGCGGCGCGCATGAAAGGCTCCGAGCACAACGATGCATTTGAAATGCGCGGCGGGAAAATCCGTACATCGACAAACTTCTCCGGCGGCGTACAGGGAGGCATCAGCAACGGCGAAGAAATTTTCTTTCGCGTCGCGTTCAAACCGACGGCGACAATTGCGCGCGAACAAAAAACCGTGACCGCGTCGCAAGAGCAGACCACGCTGGCGGCGCGTGGCCGTCACGATCCGTGCGTCTTGCCCCGCGCCGTGCCGATGGTGGAAGCGATGGCGGCGCTCGTCTTGTGCGATCACGCGTTGCGGCAGCGAGCCATGACGGAAAGATCGACATGAACGCCGTGCCGACTGCTGGCTCGCCGGTGTGGCAAATCGTGTTCATCTCGTTCGCGGCCGTTCTGATTTTATTTCAGATCGTGCGCGGATGGCGATTGGGTTTGTTGCGCCAGCTCATGCGCGTCGCGGCACTGATGGCGGCATACTCGGCGACAGTTTTCAGCGGCAAACTTATTTTGCCGGTTGTGCGTCCGTTCGTGAAGATGCCCGATATCGCTATCTCGATGTTGGGCGGCGCGCTTCTCGGGTTGATCGTTTATTTCATCATCACGATCGTTGGCGCGCTCGTTTTCAAACGAACCAATCAGCAAAGCTCGACGATCGTACGATGGTTTTACGGTTCGACCGGTGCGCTTCTCGGTCTTTTCTTCGGCGCATTCTTCGTGTGGCTGATCGTTGTGGGCGTGCGCTCGTTAGGCGCAATCGCGGATGCGAAGGTGCGCACCGACGCGGCCGTTGTCCCCGATCAAACTGAATCGGGCACGTCGCGCAGGATTCACATGCGTCTGGCCGATGTCGATCTGGCCAACGCGGAATCGGGACCGCTTCTCGAGATGCTCGCTCGTCTAAAAAATTCGATTGAGCTCGGAACAGTCGGAAATGTTGTCAAAACGACCGACGTGGTGCCGGCGTCCACTTACCAGACGCTGGGAAAAATCGGGCTGATATTTTCCAATCCGGAAAACGCCGCGCGTTTTCTTTCGTATCCGGGTGCGCGCGAGCTGAGCGATCATCCCAAGATCATGGCATTGCGCAGCGATCCCGAAATCACCGAGATGATTTCGCAGGGGCGATATTTCGATCTTTTGCATGATCCGCGCGTCATTGACGCGGCGAACGATCCGACGCTGGCCGAGCGCGTGACGAAATTCGATTTGCAGCGTGCGCTCGATTACGCGGCGGCGAACGCGAAGTAATAGCTACATCTTGAACCGCTCGCCCAAATAAAGCTGGCGGCTGATTGGATCGTTGATGAGAAAATCTTTGGTGCCTTCGCTTTCGACGCGGCCTTCAAAAATCAAATAGGCGCGGTCCACGATCGACAATGTTTCGCGCACGTTGTGATCGGTGATCAAAATGGCGAGCCCGGACTTGCGCAGGTTCACAATGATCTGCTGCACATCGTAAACCGCGATCGGGTCGACGCCGCTGAAAGGCTCATCGAGCATGAGCAACTTCGGATGTGTGACGAGCGAGCGCGCGATGGTAAGTCGGCGTTTCTCGCCGCCGCTGAGTGTAAGCGCAGTGTTTTTTGCGATGCGCTCGATGCCGAATTGATGCAGCAATTGGTCGCAGCGATTTTTCCTCTCCGCTTTGCTGAGCGGCAGCGTTTCAAGAATCGCCATGATATTTTGTTCGACCGTCATCTTGCGAAAGATCGATTCTTCCTGCGGCAGATAACCCATCCCGAGCCGTGCGCGTTTGTACATCGGGCGGTCGCTCACATCCTTCCCGCAGAAAATGACCTGGCCACTGTCTGGCATAACGAGTCCAACAATCATGTAGAAGCTGGTCGTCTTGCCCGCGCCGTTCGGCCCGAGCAGTCCAACGATTTCGCCGGCGCGCACATTGATGTTGATGCCGTTTACGACCGCGCGGCCGCCATAAATTTTGACGAGCTGATCGGTGGCCAACACTTGCTCGGGCGGTTGTTCGTCCGTCTTGGCAATCGCGAACTGCACAGTAGGCGTGGTTTCGCCGATCATTGTTTAGGAGAACCTTCCGGTTTGGGCGACGTGTCGGATTTCGCTTCGGTCTTCGGTTCCTGATGAATTTCCGTCCGGCTCGGACCGTGGGTCGTAAGTTGCCCCGCTTGATTCAAGATCATGACCGTATCATCAGCGGTGGCGATGTGCATGTTCATGCCTTGCTGCACGCGCGGCGCGCCCGTTAGTTCGACATTGCCATCGTTCGTTGTGTAAACGGCGTGCTCCGATCGCCCGATCGAACGCGTGGGCGGCCCGCCATTTGGATTGGGGCGATCGCGCACCACTCCGACGTTTCCATCGGCCACAGCTTTTTCCAGACCCTGATTTTCCGTCTTGCTGATGTAAGCGGTCAGTTTGTCCGATTGAATATTAAAGCGCGGATCGGTTACGACGACGTGCCCAGTGAAAGTGCCGATGTTCTTGGCGGAATCGAAAAACGCTTGATCGGCGGTAATCTCCGTCGTTATCGGCTGATCGGGATTGGCAAGATCGGGAATACCTTGCGATTTTTTCGGCGAACTTTTTTCCGTAGCTTGGGCCGGCGCCGGTGAAAAGAGCTCGGACGATGCAGATTGTTGCGCGCGCAAGGCCGGCGCCGCGATTGCGAAAAACGAAAGCGCGAACAGCGCGTGCTTTTTCATTCGCTGTTTTTTTCCATGAGATGCGCGCGATCGACAATCACCATCCTGACATTGCCGACAAGTGTCCCTTGGCGCGAGACGGTGTCGAACTGCATGGTGTCGCCGACGATCGTGAAATCGGTGCGCTTGATCGTAGTGCGTTGCGGCGAATTGAGGATGCGCGTTTTTAGATCGAGCACCGAATCGCTCGTTACGATTTCAAGATCGGGCTTACTCTCCGGCGTGAATGTCGTCATTATCAGATCCCTCAATTGCATGTGAACGTCGTCGAGCCGTTTCGCGACGCCAGCCACGAATCGGCCGCGCATGTGGCCGTCGAGATCAAAATCCGGAAGCACGAGGCCCTTCGCTTCATGGCCAACGGGCAGCGGAACATTCCCGAAATCTTCCGCAGCCGAAGCTGCTGCGTTCGCCTGTTGCGCTTTTTTTTTGCCGCCCTTTTTTTCTCCCGCGAACGCTGCGCACACAAAAATCACGATCAAAAATAATGAAAGAAAAACAGGTCCGCTTCGGGCGCGACCGCTACGAAACGGCAGCATGAATAGCTTTTAACATGCGCAAATGCTTCGGCAAATTTTTTAGCGGAACTTGATTCGGGCCGTCCGACAATGCGCGCGCCGGATTTTCGTGCACTTCCATGAAAATTCCGTCGCAACCCGCCGCGATCGCGGCTCGCGCGAGAACCGGCGCGAGTTCGCCGTCGCCTAAGGTTGCGTCCCCTGCTCCGCCGGGCCGCTGCACGGAATGGGTCGCATCGAAAATGACGCGGTAACCCGCTTCGCGAATCCAATGCAGCGATCGCATATCGGCGACAAGATTGTTGTAGCCGAAGGTCGTGCCGCGTTCCGTGAAAACAAATTTGTCGTTTCCAAACGCGATCAATTTTTCTGCGATGTTCTTCACATCCCACGGCGCGAGGAACTGGCCTTTCTTCACATTGACGGCGCGTCCGGTTTTCGCGGCGGCGCGCAGCAAATCGGTTTGCCGGCAAAGAAACGCCGGGATTTGCAACATGTCGATCTTGTCGCCGGCAACCTCGGCTTCAGCAGGCGAATGCACATCGGTCGTGACCGGGATTTTCAAATCGCGACCGATCGCTGCGAGAATCTCGCAACCTTCGCGCACTCCGATCCCACGATACGACCGGACGGAAGTGCGGTTGGCTTTGTCGTAAGACGATTTGAAAATAAGATCGACATCTTCATCGGCGGAGATTTTTACAATCGCGCGCGCCATGCGCCAAACAAACTTCTCCGACTCAATCACGCACGGGCCGAGAATGAAGACCGGACGTTTTCCACCGATAGCGATGGATCGAATTTTTAGCGGCTTTGTTTTCACAGCGTGTCATCCCGAGCCGCGCAGACGGCGAGGGATCTCCCAATATGCCCAAAATCACTCAAACCAAAAGTGCGCGGCCACAAAATGCGAGGGTTGAAAAAAACGACTTCGTGTGATCTTCGAGCGAATGGGAGGTTCCTCGCTCCGCTCGGAATGACTGCGATCACGATTGGGCGGTAATTCGTTTTCGCACGAGAAAATCGACAAGCGCGAACGGGACATACAGCGCGAGAAAAAAAAGCAGCGCGAGAATGTGCAGCTGCACAAGATAGAGCGGCTTCGAGTCGGACAAGAAATTCAAAATCGAAAACGCTTCCGGTTTGTGCAGAAGGAAACCGTAGTTCACGCCGGTTAATTCATCGGCGATCAATGTGATGACAAAATAAAGTTCCGACCACGCGAAGACGCGAAAGATCGACATAAAACGCGGCCGATATTTTCGAATCAACATTAGGAAGATCACGCCGACGATTATTCCCGCGTGCGAAATGAAAAAACTAAAGAACCGGATATCGGGAAAACCGAAACGCAAATTCGGCGTGAGCACCGCTTGCAACGTGCCGCCGATGCCCCAGAAATACGCGACTTCAAGCCAGCGCAGACTTCCCATACACATCGCAACGATGATGACGAACATGCCCCAATCGCAAAGTTGAAGCGGCAACGTGTTTTGCCACGGGACCGGGCCGGCGCGCCGAATGAAAATCAAATAGGCGACGTAATTCAAGATCATCACAGTGGATAGCAGGATGACGATGGCGCGTTCGACCGGGCGCGATTTTGTGGCGCGCACAATTCCCGCAAAGAAAAACGGCAGCGCAATGGTCAGAAAAATAACGCTGAGATGCGCGAGACCGAACGGCTGAAACGCGGGTTCGGTATTCATCGAAGAGACAAGATCGACAATCGATTAGCGGATCACCCAAAGATTGCACGGGATCACGTCGGTCACCCAGGCGATGTGAGCGGGAAGCTCTTTGGTCTCTGCGTTTGTCTGCACCGGAACGACGAGAAGGTTCGCTTCGACCGATTGCACAAAATCGGAAGCGATGTAGCCAGTGTTGCCGCGCACACAACGCGCTTCGATCGGCACATCGGTCTGACCTGCGGCGAGAATGAATTTCTCAAGCGCCGCTTCTTCTTCGGCGAGGGTGCGCGCCAGCGGAGCGTCATCCGAGCGGCGGGCCGCGCGTGCTTCATCGAAAGTTGTGTAAACACGAATGACGTAGAGCCGTTCGCACGATTCCTTCGCCGCAAGATGCAGCGTTTTTCGTAAAGCACGCTGCTCATGTTCTGAATAATCAGACGCGACGAAAACAATTTTACGCAGCGGACGGGGCGGACGCTCCGGCGCAGTGAAAAGCATGACCGAGCACACCGCTTCGCGCACGAGTCGCCGCGCGACATTTCCGAGAAACGATCGCAAGGCGAGTTCCTTCTCGAGCGCCCCGGCGATAATAAGATCGACATTGTTTGCGCTGGCCGCGTCGAGGATGGCCGCGGCCGCATCGCCTTGTTGATAGTGGATCGGCGAATCGGCCGGCAATTCCAATTCGCTAATGATGTCGCTGAATTTCCTCGTCGTCTCTTCGCTGCGCTCGCCCACGTAAATCAAATTCAAACGCGAGCCGAACCGGTCGCGAATCCGTTTCGCCTCGGAAAGCACTTGCACGAAGCGCGGCGAAAAGGTGCTCGCCACGGCAATGGTGCGATAGGAGGGGTCGACCATAAATTAAGCCGGAGTAATTTGGGGCGTTGCGTCCTTTTCGGCAACTGCCGCGCGATGCGACTTTTCAATTGCCATTTCCTCTGCGAATTTTGCCGTGCATGCGACGCGTAATTTATCCTGGCAGCTTCGATCCGGTCACGAACGGGCATCTCGACGTAATCGAGCGGGCGCGGAAATTATTCGATGAGGTGATCGTGGCCGCGGCGCACAACGATGTGAAGCAACCGCTCTTCACGCTGGAGGAACGGCTCGAGCTGCTCCGCAAAACCGTCGGCGAAGCGGACCACGTGAAGATCGAGCCGCTGCCCGGTTTGCTCGTGGAATTCGCCGTCGCGCAAAAAGCTTGCGCGATCGTGCGCGGTTTGCGGGCCGTCTCCGATTTTGAATTTGAATTTCAGATGGCGCTGATGAATCGAAAGTTGGAATCCAACGTCGAGACGATTTTTCTGATGCCGAAGGAGGAATACACTTATTTGAGCTCGCGCATCGTGAAAGAAATTGCGCGACTCGGTGGCGACGTGAGCACGTTCGTCCCGCCGCTGGTCGCGGCGGCTCTCGGCAAAAAATTGAAGCGATGAACTCCGAAAGCTTTCGCGAGTGAAAATTCATCTCCGACAAATCCCGGCGGAAGGTCTGCACCTTGAAGGCGAGGAGAATTGTCTGCTTCCCGATTTGGAAGCGGAAGGAGTCCGCTGCGCCGGATTATTGCGTTACAACATCGACATTGGTATTTCGGCCGGCGCGCTTTTGGCAAACGGCACGCTCATTCAGCCGGTGGAACTTCGCTGCGTGGCCTGTCTCGAACCGTTCGCGCACGAGATCGAAGTGAAATCTTTCGCGATGCATGAGGAACTGCACGGGCCGGAGACTTTCGACCTCACTCCGTTCATGCGCGAAGACTTGTTGCTGAATCTTCCCCCGCATCCGCATTGCGATCGCAACGGCGGCCGGGTCTGCAAAGCTGCGCAGTTGCCGGTCGCGCAGACCACTGGCGAAAACGAAGCGCAAATCAAAGCGCAGCCGGACTGGAGCGCGCTCGATAAATTAAAAATTGGTCAGCAAAAGTAACGAGATCGCCGCTTGCGTTTGTTTTTTCCTGAATTCCTGCTTTCGTGATTGGCTCTTATGGGAGTTCCAAAACGCAAAACTTCGAAGATGCGATTGCGCACGCGCAAAGCCGCTAATCGCTGGCGCGCACCGTTGCTGAACAAATGTCCGCAGTGCGGAAGCGCCGTTGCATCGCATACGGCTTGTCCTTCCTGTGGGTATTACAAAGGACGTCAGGTTTTGACGGTCGAGGCGAAGTAATCCGCGTTTTTGCCGCGGAGGAAGGCGGCTCAGGTATTCGATTTTTCGTTTTGCAATCGGCGCACGAAATTCGCAAAATCTCGCTTCGATGAAAATCGCACTGGACGCAATGGGCGGCGATTTTGGTCCGCCAAATTTAGTGGGCGGCGCCGTCATGGCGCTGCGGGAATTTCCGCACATCAGCAAACTTTATCTCGTCGGCGATTCCGCGAAAATCGAAGCCGAGCTAAAAAAACATCGCTGCAAAGATCCGCGGATCGAGATTGTCCACGCGTCGCAGGTTGTGGAAATGAGCGATCGTGCGGTGGACGCGGTGCGGCGGAAAAAAGATTCCTCCATCAGCCGCGCTGTCGATCTTGTGAAAGATGGAAGAGCGGAGGCGGTCGTGAGCGCGGGGCACACCGGCGCAGCGGTCGCAGCGACCACGATCAAACTGCGCACTTTGCCTGGAATCGATCGGCCGGGGATCGCGGCGATTCTTCCCACGGAAACGAATGTCTTTGTTTTAGTTGATGCTGGCGCGAACAGCGATGCGCGCCCCGATCACCTTGTGCAATACGCGATCATGGGCTCGGTTTATTCGCGCCACGTCCTCGGTTACGAAAATCCCACGGTCGGCCTCATGTCGATCGGCGATGAAGATGTCAAAGGCAATGAGATGACCAAGGAAGTTTTCAAGATGCTGAAGAAAAGCTCGCTCAACTTCACGGGAAACATCGAGGGCCGTCATCTCTTCGAAGATCCGGTGGAAGTGGTGGTCTGCGACGGATTCGTCGGCAACGTGATTTTGAAAACGGCCGAATCGATCTCGGTCGCAATTTTCCAATGGCTCAAGCACGAGCTGACACGCTCAATGAAGCGAATGGCGGGCGCTTATCTGGCGCGGCACGCATTTCACACGATCAAGCGAAAGACAAACTACGAAGAGTACGGCGGCATGCCGCTGCTGGGCGTGAATGGAATTTGCATCATTGCGCACGGGGCGAGCACGCCCCTCGCGATCAAAAATGCGTTGCGCGTCGCGGCCGAGGCAATTGAACAGCAGGTGAACCCGCATATCGTCGAGGAAGTCCGCCGCTACAATGAAACGACAGCCCCGCTCGAGCCCGCGCTCCGCTAAACTGCGGCGCACTGTCTCCATCATCGGCACCGGCAGTTACGTGCCGGAGAAAATTTTAACGAATGCCGATCTGTCGCGCATCGTCGACACGAGCGACAAATGGATCACAACGCGCACTGGCATCAAGGAGCGACGCGTCGCCGCGAAAGACGAACAAACCAGCGACATGGCGACAAAGGCCGCGTTCAAAGCGATGGAGCAGGCAAAAATTTCAGCGAAGGAGATTGACCTCATTCTCGTCGCTACGGCCACGCCTGACATGGTGTTTCCGGCGACCGCTTGTTTTGTTCAGCGGAAAATCGGCGCAACGAAGGCCGCATGTCTCGATATTTCCGCGGCGTGCGCCGGGTTCCTTTTCGGCGTCGAAATTGCGCAGCAATTTATCACGTCGCACACCTACGACACCGTGCTCGTGATCGGCGCGGAAAAACTCACCTCCATCACCAACTGGACCGATCGCAACACGTGCGTGCTATTTGGGGACGGCGCCGGCGCGGCGATTTTGCGACATCGCGGCGAAGGCGCGCACGGCGTCATCAGCACGCACATCGGCAGCGATGGACAATTCGCTGACATTCTCTTTATGCCCGGCGGGGGGAGCCGGACTCCGATTACGCGCGAAAACGCGGACAAAAATTTACAGACGATTCACATGGTCGGTAAGGACGTTTACAAGCAAGCCGTTGTCGCCATGCTGAACGCGTCCCAAAAAGCGCTCGAGCAAGCGGGGCTCAGCATCGACGACATTGCCTGCGTTATTCCGCACCAGGCGAACGTGCGCATCATCGAAGCGATCGCCGATCGGTTGAAAATTCCGCTCGAGAAATTTTATGTGAATCTCGATCGCTACGGCAACACTTCGGCGGCCGCGGTCGCGATCGCGCTCGATGAAGCGAATCGCAGTGGGCGCATCAAGCATGGCGATTATGTGCTCATGGTCGTTTTCGGCGGCGGCCTCACCTGGGCGAGCACTGTGATCGAATGGTGAGGCAACAGTTGAGAGTTTTTAGTTGAGAGTTGAGGGACGAGAACTTAGGGCCGTTTTTTGTATGAACTCTCAACACTCAACTCTCAACTCTGAACTGATAGAAACTCACGCGCATCTCGATTATCCCGACTTTGCAGCGGACTTCGATAATGTGCTGCGCCGCGCCAACGAAGCGGGCGTAACGCGCATCATCACGATCGGTACTTCAATCGAAAGCAGCCGGCGCGCTGTCGATCTTGCCGAAAAAAATCCGAACATCTTCGCGATCATCGGCGTTCATCCCACTTATGTCGATGAGACGGCGGAGGATGTGATCACGCCGCTGCGTGAGCTCGCGAAAAATCCGCGCGTCGTCGCGATTGGCGAAGCCGGTCTCGACTATCATCGTCTGCCGAGCGTGGAATTGGCCAAGGAACGCAATACACAAGTGACACGAGTTGTTGCCCAAGCGCTCCAATATACGACCGAAGAAGAGATCGAGGCGGGCATTCACGACGGCGCTTACAAATCGAAACAAGCGAGTTTGTTTGAACAGCAACTCGATTTGGCAGTTGAGCTCGGCCTTAACGTCGTTATTCATCAGCGCGATGCGTGGAACGACACGCTGGAGATCATGCGGCCTTACGCCGAAAAATTGCGCGGCGTATTTCATTGTTTCGGCGGCTCGCTCGAACAGGCGAATGAAGTTGTTGATCTTGGCCACCTTGTCTCCTTCACGGGAATTGTGACTTTCAAGAACGGCACAGCCGTGCGAGACGTCGCCGCACAAATGCCGCTGTGGAAATTCATGGTGGAAACAGATTGTCCATATCTCGCGCCCGTCCCGTTCCGCGGAAAACGCTGCGAACCCGCGCACACGCGCATCGTTGCCGAAACAATCGCGGTCGCGCGCGGCGTTTCGCTGGACGACGTTGCCGAAATGACAACCCAAACCGCGGAAGAGTTTTTCAGATTTAACCGTTGATCAAGATCGACATGTGTAAGATCGACAATTTTGCTCGGGCGCTCGGCTTGCTCGCTATCGCTCTTGTGATCGCGTCGTGTGCCACGCCGGACAAGCAGCATCACGTCGTGGTCAGCGTGCGCGAACAAAAACTCGCGCTGCTCGAAAAGGGAACGCTGGTCGCGACATTCCCGATTTCGACTTCCAAATTCGGACTGGGCGATCGGCGCGGAAGTTGTCGCACGCCGCTCGGCGAATTAGAAGTCGCGGATAAAATCGGCGATGCCGCTCCGGCCGGCACAGTTTTCAAGAATCGACGTCGCACGGGCGAAGTCGTGGTTCCAAACTCGCCGGGCCGGGATCCGATTGTGACGCGGATTATCTGGCTGCGTGGACGCGAAGCGCAAAACGCGAACGCATTTGCGCGCGACATTTACATTCACGGCACGCCGGAGGAACGGAACCTCGGCTTGCCCGTGAGCTACGGATGCATCCGCATGCGATCCACCGATATCATCAAGCTTTATGCACTGGTCGGGCGCGGCGCGCAGGTGACGATTGTCGATCTTCCGCTCGCATCGATCGTTCCGGGAATGAGTTCGGCCTCGCAAATGGCGTCAACGAACAAGGCGACTACGGTGATTCGTTAGGCATCACGGCAATTTGCCGAGATTCTCCTGTGCGCTTCTGCGCGAAATCGCTTCCAGGTCCGCGTTCACCATGATCCGGACCAGCTCGGGAAAGCGCACTTTCGGTTCCCACCCGAGAATCCTTTTCGCTTTCGACGCGTCGCCCATCAACAAATCCACCTCGGCGGGACGCTCGTAGCGCTTGTCGTGCTTGACGTAATCTTTCCAGTCAAGATCGACATGACCGAAGGCCGCTTCGACAAATTCGCGCACGGTATGCGTCTCGCCGGTTGCGAGCACAAAATCGTCGCCTTCGTCCTGTTGCAGAATGCGCCACATGCCTTCGACGTACTCGGGCGCATAACCCCAATCGCGTTTTGCCTCGAGATTGCCCAGAAATAATTCCTTTTGCAGTCCATTTTTGATTGCAGCGACGGCTCGCGAAATTTTGCGCGTAACAAATGTTTCACCGCGCCGCGGGCTTTCATGATTAAAAAGAATGCCGCTGCTTGCGCGCAATCCGTAGCTCTCGCGATAATTCACCGTCGCCCAGTGAGCGAAAACCTTGGCCACACCGTAGGGGCTGCGCGGCCAAAAGGGCGTCTTCTCGGCCTGCGGAACTTCCTGTGCTTTGCCGAACATCTCGCTGCTCGACGCTTGATAAAATCGCGATCGGATGCCGGCCTCACGAATCGCTTCGAGAATCCGAATCGTACCGATGGCCGTTACATCGGAAGTGTATTCCGGAATATCGAAGCTGACGCGCACATGACTTTGCGCGCCGAGATGATAAACCTCGTCCGGCTTCAATTCGTAAAGCAATTTCACAAGGTTCACCGAATCGGCGAGATCGCCGTAATGCAGAAAAAGCCGCACGCCGTTGATGTGCGGATCGGCGTAAAGATGATCGATGCGCGAAGTGTTAAAGGTGCTGGCGCGCCGAATGATGCCGTGGACTTCGTAGCCTTTCTCGAGCAACAGATCGGCCATATAACTTCCATCCTGGCCAGTGATCCCGGTGATGAGCGCGCGTGTCATGTCGATCTTGCGCTTTAGCTTATCGAATCCGGCGCGGCAAATTATTTTTAGCCCGCGGGCGAGACAACCATTAAGCGAGCAAGCACTGCGCGTTGCGCCGCGATCAACTCGGCGATGCCCTTGCGCGCGAGCTCCATCATCTCGGTGAGTTGCGCTTGTGAAAAGGTGGCTTCTTCACCGGAGCCTTGCACTTCAACAAAGTCACCGTCTTCCGTCGCGACCAGGTTAAAATCGACGGTGACTGCTTTGTCCTCTTCGTAATTAAGATCGACAATCGCCGCGCCGTCGATGACGCCGGCACTCACCGCGGCAACAAGTTTTCGGATCGGTGAAGCAGCGATCTTTTTATCTTCGACAAGTTTTCGACAGGCAATCGCAACGGCAAGACTAGCGCCGGTGATCGCAGCGGTGCGCGTGCCGCCATCGGCTTGCAGCACATCGCAATCGACCCACATCGTGCGCGGCCCAAGTTTTTCAAGATCGACAACTGCGCGCAACGATCGGCCGATCAATCGCTGAATTTCTGTGCTGCGACCATCAACGCGACCTTTCGAGATGTCGCGTGGTTTGCGCGTGGTCGTTGAGTACGGAAGCATCGAATACTCTGCGCTGAGCCAGCCGCCGGTGATCCCGCCACTGCGGGACTCTTTCATCCAGCGCGGTACTGTCTCTTCGATCATGACGCCGCAAATGACTCGCGTGTTGCCCATCGAAATCAAAACTGAACCGCTGGCATGCGGCGCGATGCCGAGCTCAAACGTGACCGGGCGGATTTGCTCGGGCGTGCGACCATCGCTGCGTGGCATGTCGCAACGCTAAATGCTGATGAATACTTGTCGATCTTATCGTTGGCCAGGCAACAATGCCTACGTGAGTGCAGGGTTGTTTTCGCAACCGGACTTGGATTAGACTTCATACACAAAAAAACACTAAATCGGCCGCAGCCGACCTGCTGATCATTTCATTCAATCTATGCGAACTCTGTACAAGCTACCTTGGCTGCTGACAGTTCCGATGCTTCTGTACGCGCAGGAACAAAGCTCCGAGACCCAGCGATTCCCGTCGCCAGACAAGAAATGGGAATATCGTGTAATCAATGAAACCGCGGTGCTCGTGAGCACAGGTTCTACGACGCCTGTTCTAAGTCTGAGCGAAGAAGGGGATACACTGCGGGTCGAGACAGCGAAGCTCGTGTGGTCTCCGGATTCGCGGCGTTTCGCGCTTCAATTACCGGTCCGGCGGCAAATACTACGCCTGCGACCTTTATGAACTTGCGGGAACGACATGGAAGAAGTTGCCGGAGCTGGTCGAGAACGCCCAGCCTGTGGACCAGATCATCAAACGCTCACTACGCAAACAGTTGAAGCGTCTCGGCACGAATGAGGATGCCCTCAATTCGGTGATGACCGTCTGGCGGGTTCGCCGTTGGGTCGACAACGACACCTTCGAGGGATACGCCGGTGACGCACGGCGCGTGATGGTTCACGAGAATGATGAAGACTGGGAATATCTCGGATGCGCCGTGTTGTTCAGGGGCAAATGCGATAATCGCGGCGGCTGGAAAGTCGTCGCGAGCCGCCAATTATCCGACGCCGAGGACGAGAAGATTAGCAAAGGAGAGGACTAACTGGAGTGTTCGCAGACGTGCGATAATGCTGGCCTAACGAGCCACTAACGGAAAATTATCCATTCACCACGGTCCCCACCGTTTGGATGTAACACCTGCCCAGTCATGTAGGACGAATCATCCGATGCGAGAAAAACGTAACTCGGCGCGATTTCTCCCGGCTAACTCCGGCGACCAGCTTCCGGATTAGCGGCGCATCGACTTTTTTTTCTTTGGCCAGTTTTCGACACGCGACTGCAACAGCGAGACTGGCGCCGGTAATTGCCGCGTTCCGCCATCCGCTTGCAGCACATCGCAGTCCACCCACATGGTGCGCGCTTCGAGTTTTTCGAGATCGACAACTGCGCGCAGCGAGCAGCCAATGAGTCGCTGAATTTCTGTGCTGCGACCGTCGACTCTGCCTCTGCTGATGTCGCGCGGTTTACGCGTCTGCGTGGAATACGGAAGCATCGAATATTCGGCGCTGAGCCAGCCGCCCGTGACGTTTTGCTCTTTCATCCAGCGCGGCACCGCTTCTTCGATCATGACACCACAAATGACGCGCGTGTTGCCCATCGCGACGAGGACCGATCCGCTTGCGTGCGGCGCAATGCCCAACTCAAATGTGACGGGACGAATTTGAGAAGAGGCACGACCGTCGGCGCGTTGCATACTGCAATTGTAGGGCAGGCGCTTCGGCTGCCAACCAAAACATCGGCAAGGTTGCCGCGGCGACCGCTTGCCCTACAACATCTGAGCCCGCGGCAGGGCAAAAAATTGAAGAAAATATGTCGATCTTTCGGTTGACGAGTTGATTTCGACTGGTATTTTCTGTGTCCCGCCTGAAGCGGGGCTCCGCTTGTACGGAGTTGGTTCTTCGCATATTTTGGGACTGCAAATTGGCACTCAATTTTGTCCCGGCAACGATAACGGAAACGTGATTGGAGTCGGCGTCAGAATTGAGTTTTTTTTGTCGCCTGAAATGTGCGGAAAATCCCCCGGAGAAGTTCGGGGCTGGTTCTTTGACATCTACATACAGGGTAGTAAGTACAACTTTAAGAGCTGAGTCTGAAA
>CATPCN010000433.1 GCA_955652855.1 uncultured Chthoniobacterales bacterium
CGCTTCCGCTGCCGTGTTCGGTGGAATTTTTCCGGCGTTATTTTCTCCGTCGGTCAAAAGAACAATCGCGCGGCTCTTCGCATGCTTGTCGTTTAATCGATTGGCCGCAGCTGCCATAGCCGAACCGATGGCCGTCCCATCTTCCACCAAACCAATCCGGACGCGCTCCAGATTTTGCAGCAACCAATCGTGATCGAGCGTCATGGGACTGACGACGTAGGGGCGTCCCGCAAATGCGATGATCCCGATGCGATCATTCGGGCGTCCTTCGATAAATTTGCGCGTGACTTCGCGAATGGCGTCCACGCGCGTCGCTTGGTCGCCTCCTATCGTAAAATCTTTCGTTAACATCGAGCCGGACACATCGAGCACAAGCATGATGTCGATCCCGCTCGCTTCGACTTGCGTGAGGCTCTTGCCGAGCTGTGGCCGCGCGAGCGCAACGATAAAAATAGCGAGCGTGAGAAAAAGCAGTGCGCGCAACAATTTCCCAGCGCGCGAAACCGAAGTCCGCCCAAGCGCGCGCAAAACTGATGTCGAAGAAAAAACTAGAGCAGCAGAAGGGCCGCGTCGCCCGCGCAGGTATGCGAGTAACGGAATCGCGAGCAGCAACAACAGCAACCACGGCCGCCCGAACGTCAGCGTTTCATTCGACGGCACCCAATCACGCAGGTTCAAGTTTTACTCCTTCCACAAACCGCGTCGCTTCATCCAGAAGCAGTCGGCTGTCCTTCGTCGTCGCTTCGTAACGCGCGAACTTGATCAAGTCGCACCGGTTCAAGAAATCATCGAGCAGTGATTTGTCCTCCTCGGAAAACGCAGACGATTTCGCGAGCGCGGCGAGAAATTCGACCGATGTCTGGCGCGTGAGCGGCAACTGATATTGCTCGGTCACGTATCGTCGCAAAATATCCGAAACGCGGATGCTAAATCTGTAGGGATCAAGCTTGTCGATCTCCGCGCCGATGCGGGCCAGCATCTGCAGTGCGCGTTCGCGCGGAGTTTGCACTGTCGCCGGCGGTTTTCGTCGCTGCATAATTAGCCAGCCGATGACGCCGGCGAGTGCGAGCGCCAGCAGCGCGCCAGCAAAAATCATCCACGGCGGAATCAGCGAATAATCAACCGGTGGCGCAATATCGTGAAGTTCTTCGGCCAGAAAGATCGACATAAATAAGATCGACATGTTTCGGCGTCATCGGATGGCGAGACGACGTTCGCGCTGTTTGAAGAATGAGCGCAGCGCCGGCAGATAATCTTCGCCGGTGCGTAATGAAATCGCGTCCACATTGTTCCGGCGCAAAGTACGCGCGAGCTCATCTTGTTTTCCCTCAGCCAGTGTCGTGAAACGCGTTCGGATTGCGCGCTCCGCCGTATTGATCTCGATCTGCTCGCCGGTTTCCGCGTCTTCGAGCGTGATGATTCCGATATTTGGCAAAACCTTTTCGCGCTCATCCTCAACATGGATCGCGATAAAATCATGACGCCGGCCGCTGACCGCGAGAGCTTTGGAAAAATCATTCGCCTGAAAATCGGAGACGAAAAAAACGACGGCGCGTCGCGTTACGATCTTGTTCAAATAGTCCAACGCGAGCTCCGGCTCAGTGCCTCGGCCTTCCGGCTGAAAGAAAAGAATCTCGCGGATCAGTCGCAACGTATGTGAACGGCCTTTCTTCGGTGGAATGAAAAGTTCGATGCGGTCGGTAAACAAAATGAGACCGACCTTATCGTTATTTCGGATTGCGCTGAAGGCGAGCAGGCAAGCCACTTCCGCCGCGAGTTCACGCTTCGATTGCGATGCGCTGCCAAAATTTCCCGATGCGCTAACATCGACAACCAACACCACGGTCAGCTCGCGTTCTTCCGTAAACTTTTTCACATAAGCGGTCCCAAGTCGCGCCGTCACGTTCCAATCGATCGTGCGGATTTCATCGCCCGGCTGATATTCGCGCACCTCATCAAAGTTCATCCCGCGCCCTTTGAAAACGCTGTGATAATCACCGGCGAACGCGGTCTCGACCAAACCGCGGGTCTTAATTTCGAGTGCGCGGATTTTCTTTAGAATTTCCGCCGGAGTTCTTTGCGTCGTTTCCATCGATCGTCGTCACGGAACCGGCAGTCCATTGAAGATACGCTCGGTGATTGTCTCGCTCGTGATTGTTTCGGCTTCGGCTTCGTAACTGACAATGATGCGATGACGCAGCACATCCGGACCGATGCTCTTTATGTCTTGCGGTGTGACATAGCCGCGCCCGTTTAGAAATGCGTGAGCCCGAGCGGCGAGCGCGAGGTAAATCGTGGCGCGTGGCGAAGCGCCATAACGCACGAGACCTTCAAGCGCCAAATTGTAAGACGCTGGCTCGCGCGTCGCCCAGACAACATCGACAATGTAATCTTTCACGCGATCGTCGATGTAAATGCTGTTCACGACCGCGCGTGCGGCGATGATCTGCTTTGGATCTACAACCGGTGTGACGCTTAAATCCGGCGCCGAAGTCGCCATGAGATCGAGAATCTGCCGCTCTTCAGATTTTTGCGGATAACCGACGTTCAACTTCAACATGAAACGATCGAGCTGCGCTTCGGGAAGTTGGTAAGTGCCTTCCTGTTCGAGCGGATTCTGTGTCGCGAGCACGAGAAACGGGTCGGAGAGGGGATATGTTTTCTCGCCGATTGTGACCTGGCGTTCCTGCATCGCCTCGAGCAGCGCGCTCTGCACTTTGGCTGGCGCGCGATTGATTTCGTCAGCCAGAATCAAATTCGAAAAGAGCGGACCGAACTTGGTGGTAAACTCGCCGGTGCGCGGATTGTAAATGAGCGTTCCGATCAAATCCGCGGGCAAAAGATCAGGCGTAAATTGCAAACGCTGGAAACCAGTCTGAATGCAGGCCGCCAACGTTTTCACCGTGAGTGTCTTGGCCAGACCCGGCACGCCTTCGAGCAGGATGTGGCCGTTGGCGAGAAGGCCGAGCAGCAGCCGGTCGACCAAATATTTCTGGCCGATGACGACGCGGCCAATTTGCTCACGCAGCGGCGGAATCCATTGCCCCAGTTCCTGCACTTGCTGCGTGATTTCCTGCGTTGATCTCATACGGATTGGTGAGACAGAAACACGCGGAGAATGTTCGATCAAACTCGTGTCTCGAAGTAGCGCGCGAATGCGCAAGAAAGTCGCGCTCGATTTTTCAACGTTCGCGTGTCTCGCTCCGCGCGCGGCAACTAATCAAGATTGGCAGACCAGGGTACGGTTGCGCCGCGCGAATCCGAGCTTCGAGGTAGCGCCGGTAAGTCTCGCTCAAGAGCTTCGGTTGATTCACGAAGAGGATAAATTTCGGCGGCGATAATTGCTGTCGATCTTCTGCTCCGCTGGTCTGCGTCGCGTAAAATAATTTTAGCCGCTTGCCGCTGATCATCGGCGGCGGATTGGCGGCGAAAGCATCTCGAAGTAAGCGATTAAGAACGCCCGTTCCGAGTCGTGCGCGAGATGCGCGCTGAATTCTTGCGACCAAACCGAAGAAGCGCTCCACATTTTCGCCAGTGAGAGCGGAAGCCACGAGCACCGGCGCGTAATCGAGAAAAAAAAGTTGTTCGCGCGCAAGATCGACATGTTTTGTTACTGCATTCGATGCGCCGCGCTTCGGTTTGACGAGGTCCCATTTGTTCAAGACGACGAACGAAGACTTCTCCGATTTTTGAATTAGACCCGCGACTTTTTTGTCCTGCGCGGTGATTCCACTCGTGACATCCACGATGAGCACGCACAAGTCTGCGCGTCGTATTGTGCGCTCGGCACGCATGACGCTGAAGACTTCGACGGAGGTCGAATGTTTTCCACGCGGTCGCATTCCGGCAGTGTCGATCAAAAGAAACTGCTCGCCCTCTCGCTCGTAGGTGATGTCCACGGCATCGCGCGTAGTGCCGGGCAGTTCGCTCACGATGGCGCGTCGATCTTTTACAATCGAATTAATCAGCGATGATTTTCCGGAGTTGGGGCGGCCGACGATGGCGAGAGCCAGCGCATTTTGAATTTTCGATTTTCGATTTTGGATTTCAGAGGAATCAGCGGGCAAAAGATCGACAATTTTTTCGAGCAACTCCGAAATCCCGCGACCATGAGCGGCGCTGATTGAGACGGCGGCGCGAAAGCCGAGGCGCGCAAAATCGGCGTCGAGATTCTCGTGTTTCGGATCGTCGATCTTGTTGATCACGAGTACCACTGGGATGCGCGATCGTCGCAACATTCGCGCAAGATCTTCGTCGATCGGCGCGAGGCCCTGCTGCGCATCCACGACGAAGAGAATCACATTACTCTCGCGCATGGCGGCGGAGGCTGCGTCGCGAACCTGCGTAATCAATTCTGATTCACCCGCGCCACCGATTCCGCCTGTGTCCCAAATTGAAAACGGCCGCGATCCACGCGTGCAAGGCGCGACGAGCCGGTCGCGCGTGATTCCCGGTTGATCATGAACGATCGCGATATTTCGACCGGCGAGGCGATTGAACAATGCGGACTTTCCGACATTTGGCCGGCCGACAATTGCGACATTTTGTGCGCTTTCGGCATTCATGGTTACAACGGCGCGAGTGCGCGCTCTTCAGTCGACCTTGGCGTTGGCGTGGCCTTCCGCTCCCAACTGCCGGATGCCATCCAGCACATAAATGATTCCGGAAATAAAAGTGAACAGACCGGCGACAAAAACAACGTAAAGAAGTGGCAGGAAACGCAATTGCAACATTACCCATGCGATTGCAGCCATCTGCAAAACGGTCGCGACTTTTCCTGTCCAACTCGGTTTGACGTGCACCTTTCCATTGAGCAAGTGGAGGACGACGCTTCCGACGAGGATGACGGCGTCGCGCGCAATCACGAGCACCGGAAACCATGCCGGGAATCTTCCATAATCCGGATCGCTCTCACTCCAATTGCTGATGCTGAGAGTAATGATACCGCTGAGGAGCAGGCCTTTGTCGGCGATTGGATCGAGAATAACGCCGAGCGCACTGCGCTGACTGTAGTGGCGCGCGACATAACCATCGAGGCCGTCACTTACCGCCGCGAGCAGAAAAATAGTGATGGCGGCAAAGCGTTGCCATTCCAAGGGTGCGCCACGTTGAATGCTCTCGCCGTAGTAAATCGCCATGGTGACGAAAGCGGGAATCATCAAGATTCGAATGACGGTGATTTTATTGGCTGTGGTCATCGGCGCGCTTCCCGATCATGAAAACTAAAAGATCGACATGGAAGAAGAATTTGCATCCCTTTCACAGGAAAAGTTCGACGCCGGAGCTGCGAGACGTTTTGACATGACTCGGCCTTTATGAAATTCCTCGAAGGCTTTTCAAGAAATATTCTCGAGCAAAAGAGCTGGTGCTTTGTTGCGAAATTCATTTTGGTCTCGCAACTGAACATGCTAAGACTCATTCGCTGCGGCGCCGATGTGGCGAAATGGCAGACGCAACGGACTTTATATTTTTTGTGCTTTATTAGTCCGTTTTCTTTTCTATTCCGGCCATCGGCAGCGGCGCAACGCAACGTGGAGACGAGCATTCATCGGCAAATGGCACGCCTCGGTGTGCGCGAACAAGATCTCGAAGAAAGTTTCGCGCGTTCCAGCGGCCCGGGTGGTCAGCACGTGAACAAGGTCGCGACCGCGGTGACGCTGCGACATCGCCCCTCTGGAATTAGCGTGACTGTGCAGGATTCGCGCTCGCAAGCGCGCAATCGCGTCCTCGCGCGTGAACGACTTTTCACTGCCATCGAAAAACGCGAAGAAAAATTGCACGCGACGGAGATAGCACGGAAGGAAAAATTGCGGCGCGCACATTCACGGCGTCCGCGAAAACTAAAAGAGCGGATTCTGGAGACAAAGCGGAAGCGTTCTGCTTTGAAAAAACTGCGCGGGAAAATCGCTGAATGAAATCGGCGCCGGGTCAAAGACCCAATCTTAGAGATGCTCGACG
>CATPCN010000434.1 GCA_955652855.1 uncultured Chthoniobacterales bacterium
ATCGTATGCAGGCTGCCGACATCGGCGGCGACTTCACGCTGAAAGTTGCCCTCGTCGAACTGCGGATCGTCAAATGTGATCGAGAAACTGCGGAGCACGTTGGGCGAGGCGCTCGCCGCGAGCGACGCGGTTATCGACGAGTCGAGTCCACCAGTGACGTAGGCGCCGACAGGCACGTCAGCACGCATCCGCATTCCGACGCTGCGCAGCATGATCTCGTCCAGTTGCTCGACGACGTCGACGGGTTCGGCACCAGCCTCCGGATAGTCGAGCTCGTAGTAACGATGCAGCCACAGAGCACCATCCTTCAGAATTCCGTAAGTGCCGGGCTCCAGCGATGCGATTCCGGCGAACACAGTTCGAGGTGGGCGAGGAGCCCAAAATGTGAAGGTTTCATCGAGACCGCGGCGGTCCAGTGAAGCTTCGACTTCTCCGCTGGCAAGAATTGCCTTGATTTCGGAACCGAAATAGAGCGCGCCCTTGCGTTGGGCATAAAACAGCGGGCGTACACCGAAGCGATCGCGCGCGATGAAAACAGTATCCGTGTTGCGGTCGTAGATTGCGAACGCGAACTGCCCGTTCAACCGGTCGAGCAGATTCACTCCCCATTCCTCGTAACCGTGCACGAGGACTTCGGTGTCGCTACGAGTCCTGAAAACGTGGCCCTTCTGTTCCAGCTCGCGTCGCAGCTCGGGATGATTGTAGATCGCGCCGTTGTAAGTGACGACGATCTGCCCGTCTTCGTTCGTCAACGGTTGCGCACCGCCGGCGATATCTACGACGCCGAGGCGGACGTGAGCAAAGCCGACGCGCTGTCCGACGTAGAAGCCGTATCCGTCGGGTCCCCGGTGACGGATGGTCGCGGCCATCTTCCCGAGTAGGTCGACGGACACTCCGGTGGGCAGACGACGCACAATTCCGGCAATTCCGGACATCAGTTTTTATCCATCGAGTGTGCGACTGTCACAGATTCCACCGGTTTCGGGCCAGGTCGGTGCCGACACTTTCATGCCCTCAGACATATGCCGGAGTTTGCAAGCTTGGCACCCTCAGCCAGCATGGTTTGAACGCCGCCTGTCCAGCACCCTAAGTCCATCACACCAAACAATTTGCACAATCTGGTGCGACCGCGATTCCCTTCACGTCGAGCAGAATGTGTGGTATGTTCGCAACAGCGGTGGGGAGGCGGTCAGGCGGTGAGCCAGCTAGGGTTACGCGTGTGTCGGTCGAAGGATTTTCACCAGAGAGGCGGCACAGCGGTCGAGACGATCGAATGTTGCCCTGAATGCCTCGATCGAGTGGTTCCAGGGATCTCGAATGGCGCGACTCGCCTCGAACATTGGCTCGAGATCGCCGGCGATAACAATTCGCTCGCGTTTGACCCGGAACATTCTCGCCAGGCGGCGTGCCTGGTATGCATCCATCACTATCAGGAGATCAGCATCACTTACTTTCGATTGTGTAATGGGTCGTGAGCGATAGCGTGACAGGTCGAGACCTCGCTGCGCGCAAAGGGCGACTGAAACCTGTGGCACCGCGCGGTCGCTTCCAGCGAATCCAGCCGACGTTACCGTAACATCCGGAAGGCTGCGTTGTAACACCGCCTGTAGGTACGGACTTCGGCACAGATTGCCATGACAAACCACAAGTATGCGCCGGGGACCCTGCCCGTTCGACAATCGCCGACGCACCGCCTGATGACGGCGGGGATAGAGAGCGCGATCGTATAGACCGCATGTCGCATCATAGACGCGCTGGAGCGCGCGGCTCGGAGCGAATCTAACTTCTCCCATGGCACTTACGCGCCTCGCGGCGGGATGAGCGACATTCATGACGCTTGCCCTAGCCACTTTGCCAGACGTGTCAGATCCGAGCGATTCACGCGCGAATGAGTTGGCAGGGTGAAGAGCCGGTCTCGCAGCGCCTCGGAGCCCTTGCCGGCTCGTTCCCCTGGCAACAGCATCGGTTGCAGCTGAGGATGCTGTTCGAGTGTCATCGGATAGCCGCGGAGGACCCCGAGCGTGAAATGTGGCAACCTGCGGCTGCCGGTATCAAGAAATGCAAGCCGAAGGAACCCGGATTCTCCTCCGACGATTGGGCGCACGGGCACGACTGGATGAGACTCGGCGATAAGAGAGAGCATCTCATTGGCCCGCGTGCGCCGATACTGCACTTCTCGTTCGTCCATCTCTAGCGCGGATCCCAAAATCGCGGCGGCAGCTGCGGCCATCGGGCGCGGCTCAGTTGGTGGGTGGTATACCATCTCCCCGAGTCTGAGAGCGGGTATCGACGCTGGGAACCTGTACATGGACGGGTGTCCGAGCAGCGACTGAGCCGCGAGCGTCATTACTTCGCGACCGCCACCTGACCCAACGCCCAATTGAGCCAGCATCCGCCTGGTCCACCTAACGTGCTCGGGTGTCCGCACGAGCACGGCGCCGCCGGATCCGGTAGTCATTCCCTTCCCGCGACCAAAGCTGAGGATCGCAACGTCGCCGAACGTTCCGAGCAGACCGCCGCGCAAAGTGCCGCCCGCCCCCTGCGCTGCATCTTCGATTACAGGTATTCCATGTTCAGCCGCGATCTCCTCGACCCCGAGCACATCGGCAGGATAACCGTAGAGATGCGCAACAACGATGGCATCAACTCCGCGCGCGACCACTTTTCTCACCGAATCGAGGTCCGGACTCAGAGTTGAAGGCTCGATGTCGTAGAGCCGCACACGCATTCCCGCACCGAGCGCAGCGGTTGTGAGGTCGATGCAGCAGTAACCCGGAAATGCGACGGTGCCGCCGGGGGGAAGAATTCTGCGAAGCGCGAGAATGAGCGCCGAAGTTCCGGAATCGGTGAGAAGGGCGTCGGCCGCGGAATAGCGCTGGCAGAGAGCCGCAACGACTGTCCGCTGGCG
>CATPCN010000435.1 GCA_955652855.1 uncultured Chthoniobacterales bacterium
ACGAAGTTTTTGTTCGCCGCGCCCATTTTTCGTCCCCTTGCCGACGAAAATAAAATGCGCTTCCGGACATTGCTGTAAAACAATCTGAGCCGCTTTCACGAGGGTTAACTGTCCCTTGTCGGAACGAATCATGCCGATGTTCGCGATGAGCGGAGTGTTTGCGGCGAGGCCCATTTCCTGCCGAAACTTCATTCCGTCGCGCGACGGATTGAACTTAGAAAGATCGACACCGGACCCAATGACTTCGATTTTCTCCGGCGCGACGCCGTCCTGCTCGATGAGTTGCTGCTTGATGACTTGGGCGTCGGCCACAATTTTCGCGCAACCATATTTGTAAATAAACGCGCGATTTTTTTTCCCGAGCGGATTGGTGATACAGCGCGCACGAGTCACCGGCATGCCGCAGAGAAAAAGCGGAAGACAGAGCCAGTGATCTTTCGAGCTATATGTCTTGATCAGCTGAATCTGATGCCGGCGGCAAAACCACCAGATGCGAAACGACACGATGGGATCGATTCGCTGACGCAACGGCATCGACAGAACGCGCGTGCCGAGCTCCTTCGCTTTGGAAAAAACTTCGCTCTCCGGATCGCAAATCAGCCAGGCTTGATGGCCGTGATCGTTCAGCCAATTAATTTCCAGACAGGTGCGAAATTCTTGTCCGCCCCAACTGCCACTGCTCTCGAGATGAAGTAAGTTCACGGCAACGTTTCGTTAAGCTTGCCCGACTCTTCCGAGTTTTTCGAGAATATAATCATGGATGGAATTGACGTTGCGCAGCGCCCTGCCGGCGACCTCGGAATTTGGCACCCCGACCCCGAAGGTTTTTTCCATGCTGACGGCCAGCTCGAGCGCGTCAATTGAATCCAGGCCCAAGCCACCAGGGCCGAAGAGGGGAAGGTCATTGTCGATCTTGTCGGGGGTAGTTTGCAGCATCAAATTCTTCACCAGCATCTCTTTAATGCGAGTGCGCAAATCAGGTTCGGCCATAAACGCAAGTGCCGAAGTTGTCGTAGTCGAGGCTGCGCGTCAATCACGCGATTGAGGCCGACTTCGCGGCGCAGCCCGGATTAAACCTGATCGGCTTTACTACCCGGTGCGAGGTTCTGATTTGGATCGGGGCGGACTTCGCTCGCGGCCGGAGCATTCTCGATCTTGGGAACCGTTGCCTGTGCGGGGCGCACGTCCGCGTTCGCTCCAGGAGCATCGGGTTTTGCCGCTTTGTGAAGCTCGTCGCCGAATTCGTCCTTCGCCTTCTGAAATTCCTTAATCGCCTGGCCCATCCCGCGCGCAAGCTCGGGCAATTTTTTCGCTCCGAATAAGACAAGAATGATCAGCAGAATGATGATCAAATCCGGCCCGGCCAAGTTCATGAAACTGGCAATGATGAAACTCATAGGCTGGAATTAAACATGAGGCCGATCAGACAAGTTGCAAGGCATTTCCTATCGCCGCCGCCTGAGGCGATCGCGTGGCCCTACTGACCTGCCTTGGAATCGGCCGTGACTGATTGCGGCCCTTCGGAGGTTGTGGTGGTCTCTGTCGGCTCGCTTGGGACTTGTCGATTTGCCGGCATCGAAGGCATTTTTTGTGCGACACGCGAGCTTGGACGGCGTGTGATGCTCGATTTGTGGACATAATTTTGGTACTTGCGCTGGGCGCGACCCCTTGCTGTTAGCAGGGGAGCAGCTGGTCAAACTCAGCATGAGTAGCCCGATGAGGATTCGCGATTTTGTTAGACGGTTCACTTTGAGCGGCAGGAGAAGCATTCTCTAAGAAGCAAGAGTCGTGCAGGATGTTCGACAGTTTCGGCTTGTCCCGTTCAACCGCCGGGTGCGAAATAGCATCATGACTCCATTTCGCTTATCGCTCGTCGTTTTTTTTACGGCGGTTTTTGCTTCCTCGGGCTTCGCGCAGAAATCGGAAGCTTGGATCGACAATTACAACAGTCTTCTCAGCAAGTACGTCACTTCTTCCGGCGTGAAATATTCCGAGTGGAAAAGTAACAGCGCGGATGTGCAATCAATCCAAAATGTTGTCGACACGGTTGCCAAGGAGAACGTCTCTGGGCTCGACAAAAAAGCGCAGCTCGCCTTTTACCTAAACGCCTACAATGCCTGGATCCTGCACGAAGCCCTCGGGAAATATCCGACGAAAAGTGTGAAGGACGTGCTCTTCACTTTTTTCACGGGGAAACGGATCAAGGTCGCGGGCGAAGAGATGAGCTTTAAGCATCTCGAGGACAACTTTGTCAGAGCAAAATTCGGCGATCCGCATGTGCACTTCGCTCTCAATTGCGCGAGCCGTAGCTGCCCGCCGTTAAATCGAGAAGCGTTCCGCGCCGATAAGATCGACAATCAACTGGAGAAGCTCGCGAAAGCTTTTATTAATTCCGAAAAAGGCGTCCGCTTGTCTACGGACAAAAAATCGGCGGAGCTCTCCAAGATTTTCGACTGGTACAAAGACGACTTTAAAGGCGAAGGTGGCGCACCAGCTTTCATCAACAAACGCCGCAGTGCGCCTTTGCCTAACGACGTCAAGATCAGCTACCAGGATTACGATTGGAATTTGAACGAGGCGAAGTGAAGGTCGCAAACGGGAATGGCACCTCCGCGAAACGCTGGCGAACGCGCTGGCGCGCCTTTCGTTATCCTGTCGATGAAGAAAAGGCGCGCGTCCTTAAACAACGTTGGGAATCGCTTCCGTCGGAGCTGCGGACGAACAATCAGATCTCCGGCCGGCACCTGACGCACTGCGGGTTCACGCTGGGCGCGAGTTACTGCTCGTTTCATTGCACGCATTGTTATCTGCCCAAGAACGCGAATAGCATTCCAATTCCGTCGCTCGCGCAGGTGCGAGAACAGATCGACGCAAACCGTCGCTTTCAAGGTCCGGGTGGAGGACTTCAAATTACGGGTGGCGACGTGGCGGATGCTTATTGGAAAGCCGGACGCCCCGATGAGCTCGTGGAGATTGTTCGTTACGCGATTTCGGTCGGCTCGATTCCAATGCTCATGACGCATGGGCAAACGTTGATCGAACATCCGGAATTTTTGGAACGCCTCGTTGTCGATGGAGGACTTCGGCAAATTTCTGCACACGTGGACATGACGCAGGCGGGGCGCCATGGCTTTCCGATTGGTCGCGTGAAATGCGAAGCCGATCTGCATCCGGTGCGTCAAGCCTTCACCGATCTCGCCTTGCGCATTCGGGAAAAGACCGGATGCCTGCTCGAGTATGCACTCAGTTTTACGGTCACTCGCAAGAATATCGACGACGTGCCGGAAGTCATCCGTTGGTATCTCGCCGACCCGAAGCGCAGTTACGTTTGGCGCATGCTCAGCTTCCAGCCAGAGGCTGACACTGGGCGCACGATTTTTTCCGAGCGACCGGTCACGCCCGACGATGTCTGGCAGAAAATTTGTGAAGGGGTCGGGCTGCCGCTGCGGCGCGACGTGTCGATCTTCGGGCATCCGGATTGCAATAGCTGGGCGTCGCTCCTGATTGCGCGACCGTCCGGAAATTTTTTTCCGCTGCTGCCCGACGATCCGAAGTTCGACACCCTTCTCGGCGAAGTGCTGCGCAAAATCGGCGGGCTCTCACTCGTGAACGACGATGCCGGAACGCCGCCGTATCGGTTGGCTGGAGTTTTGTTGCAGCATCCCGTTCTCGCAGCGCGTCTCTTTTTTCAAATGACGCGCTACATCACTTCGCGCCGTGCGCCGCGCGAAATGTTTATGTCGATCTTGCGCGGGCAAGTGCACACGTTCGGAGTCGGAATGCATAATTTCATGCACGCGCAGCAAGTCGCAAACGCGGACAACGATCCGGTCGTGCGTGCGCGACTCGATTCGTGCGTCTTCAAAGGCGCGGTGAAACGCAACGGCGAATGGCAGGCCGTTCCGATGTGCGCGATGAATCAGCAGACCTGGTCGGAAGTTTACGACGAACGTCTGCGCGATCCGGAATTGCTGAAAGAGCCGCAGGTTCTCGCTTCAAACTAATCTTCAGAGCAGATCGCGCACGCAACCGACAGCGCGCAGATACACGCGATGCGGTCCGCCTCGCATCAATTCTTCGCCCATCAAACTAACCAAATCATTTTTGCAGGCCGGCAATCGCTGCCGCATCCGCTCCGCGCCCGTGGCTGTGACAGTGACGTCGTGCAAATCGGCACCGGCTTCATGCTTCACGCTAAATTCGCGTTCGCTGTCGCTCAGCACGCAGCGGCTGATCGGTTCGCCCGCTTTTTCGTTCAACTGAAACTTGATTGGCGTTTTCTCCGCGCGCTGGAATTGCAACTGACCGTTTCGATTTTTCTGATCCGTCTTCCAATTTAGCTGCGCACCGAGCCAGCCGGCGAGAAGCAGCGCGGTCGATCGATGTCCCGGCGCATAATCGATTTGCGCATTGTCGATCTTGTCGAAATGATGGTGCGAGCTGGGGTGATCGAAAAATTGCGCGAGCGCGATCCGGATTTTCACCAGCCGCGTCCAATTTAAATCGCATAGCACGATGCGTTGTTTCGCTTCGGCCTGTGCCGTCTCGATCAAATGCATCTGCGCGCCAAAATCATTCCACGTCTGACTGTCGTAAATCACACGATCGACCCACGCCCAAAGTTGCGCGTCCATCGGAGCGCGAAATTCGCTCTGCCACCAAAGATAAAGCGGCAGATCGGAATCGAGCTGAGAAAAAACAATGTTCGGCAAAAGTTTTGTGCACGGACCTTCCAACTGAAATGAAAGTTGTTCGGAGCAGATTTGTTTGCTGCCTGCGCGGCTGACGTGGCAGTGCGCGCTGATCCATGCTTCCACACGATTTTCTTTCGCCGCCGGATTTGCCCCGATCACGATCGCGCGACAAGCGTGCTCTTCCGTGATCTGCGAAATGATTTGCGTGTTTGCCGGCAATGAATCGG
>CATPCN010000436.1 GCA_955652855.1 uncultured Chthoniobacterales bacterium
CCCTAGTGCAGGAAAGCGCCAGGGACAGCGGACCACGCAAGCCGGAACTTGCGGGGGGCATACTTCTTGGAAGTATCCAGCTCTTTGCCACAAACTCGCACGGCACTTCCACCTTCAACCTTTCCTTCCGGGCAGCGCCTTCTGGCGTAGTAAACATATCCACCCGGCTACTGGCAGGAACGGGAGATAATCGCCTCATCGGCGGTTTCATCATTACCGGCAACGCTCCGAAAGTAGTTATCATTCGCGCCCTCGGCCCCTCCACTGGGGTCCCGGGCGCCTTGCAGGATCCGACGCTCGAATTACACGATAGTGCCGGCCACGTCGTCTTTAACGACAACTGGAGAAGCGACCAGGAACAGCTCATCCGAGATACAGGGATTCCGCCGGCCGACGACCGCGAGTCGGCCATAGTCATAGGGCTCGACCCTGGCCCCTACACGGCGATCGTTGCTGGCAAGAATGGCGCTACCGGTATAGGTCTCGTGGAGGTTTATGATCTGGGCACGGCTAGCCTCGATACTTCCGGCAATGCCAGACTCGCCGAAATTTCCACGCGCGGAACTGTTCTCAGCGGCGACAACGTCATGATCGGCGGCTTCATCATTTCGGGTCAGGCCACAAGGGTAATTGTGCGCGCGATTGGCCGGAGCTAAACGGCTTTGTGCCGGGAGCTTTGCAAGATACGACGCTGGAGTTGCACGATGGCTACGGCTCGCTGATCGCTTCGAACGACGACTGGCGTAGCACGCAGGAGCAGCAGATTATCGCCACTGGCGTGCCGCCGACAGACAATCGGGAGTCGGCCATCGTCGCGAATTTGAATCGGGGCAACTACACCGCGATTGTGCGCGGCAAAGACAACACCACCGGTGTGGCGTTGGTTGAAGTTTATGCGCTGCAGTAAGACGCTTGCACATCCTGCCCCAACGCGTCCCCTGGGTCATCTAGTCGAGCGTGATGTCTAGCGAAGCCTATGCGCTTGCCCGCCTCTCCGGGAGCAGACAATACTGGCGGTCTGTGTGTCTGTAGCTCAACCGGATAGAGCAGCTGACTTCGGATCAGCAGGTTGTGGGTTCGAATCCCTCCAGGCACCTTGAATCAAGAATGTCACGCGGTCTCCGTCAGCCGGGAGAGTTGCCCTGCTGAATAAGCGCATCGAGTCTGTTTAGATCCACGGGCTTGATCAGATGATGATGGAATCCGACGTCGTGACTGCGGCGCACATCTTCTTCCATGCCAAATCCCGTGAGCGCGATGCCGAAAATCGGATGTTCAGAATTGATGGCTTGCATGAGATCGATACCGCTACCGTCAGGCAGACCAATGTCGCTCACCAGAACGTCGAACCGCTCGTTGGCCGCAAGCTCGAGCGCGGATTGGACGCTGCGTGCCGCCTGCACGTGATAACCGCGCCGCCGCAGCAAGCTTGTGAGTGAACGGTTCGTGTCCTCGTGATCTTCTACGAGCAGAACGCGCATTGATTTGCGCGCCGCCAGCAACGACGGAATGCTCGTCGCGCTCGCAGCAACGTGATTTTCCGCCACCGGAAAAGTCGCCGTGAAAGTGGCGCCCTGGTTTCGACCGGGGCTTTCGGCCGTGAGCGTTCCCTGGTGCGTTTCGACCAGCGCCTTGCTGATCGCGAGGCCAAGTCCGAGACCACCGAGCCGCGTCCGTTCTCCCTGCTCGAAAGCAATGAAGATCTTCGGCAGTGTCTCGGCATCGATTCCCATGCCGTTATCCGAGACCTCGACGCGCAATTGCCCGTCGTTGTTCGCAGTCCGGATTCCGAGCCGTCCGCCCTCCGGTGTGAATTTCACCGCGTTCTTAATCAGGTTCCAAAAAATCTGCTGCAAGCGCGCTGGGTCCGCTTCGAGACGAACTTCCTCCGCGGCAAAGTCTGTCTGGAGCGAAAGATTCTTATGGTCGATGTCGGCCTGACAAATTTCGAGAGCATTTCGCAAGAGCAGGTGAGCGTCCACCTCCTCCAGACTCAGTTGCACTTTGCCTTTGCTAATCCTGGTCAGGTCGAGAAGATCGTCGATCAAACGCGCTTCGAGTTCGACGTTTCGGCGAATCATCTGAAGCGAGGCGCGGACGTCCCCAGGAAGAGCTTCCGTCTGCTCGAGTGCGAGCACGGAAGTAAGCACCGGCATTAGTGGCGTGCGCAACTCATGGCTGAGCATGGCGAGGAATGAATCCTTCGCGAAATTCGCGCGCTCCGCTTCAGCGCGCGCTTTTTGCGCCGCTTTGTAGAGAGTGGCGTTATCGATCGCGAGCGCCGCACGCTGCGCCAGTTCCTCCGCGAGCGCCAGTTCTTCGCTCCCACACATTCGGCCCGCTGTCGTGTTCACCATCACGATCGCTCCCAGCACCCGATCATGCGTCTTTAACGGAACAGCGATAAAAGATGTCGCCGCGAGCGAACGAATCAGCTCACGGTCGTCTTCCCGCTCAAAAACTTCCTGCAACGTCCCATTATCCATGTCGCAACACATCTGCGACTTGCCCGTTCTCAAAACATGCGCGCCACTCCTTTCGACCGTCGGACTTGAAGGAAATTCTTCGACTAATTTTCGAAGGACCGGCGCATCCGACAGATTGGAATGCGCCACGGCGACCTGACGGAGCACCCCGTCCTCTTCGGGGGAGAGAATAATACAAAAATCAGCCAGCCGCGGCACAACCAAATGAGCGAGATTGTGAAAGGTCTTGTGGTACTCAAGCGAGCCCGCCAGCACGTTGCTGGCGTCGGCCAGAAAGGCCAGCCGTTCCTGCCGGGCCTCGGCTTCGGCGAGTGCTGCCTGCTCGCGAATCAGTTTCTCCCGCTCCTCGGCTTGCCGTTTGACTTGTTCCGTCTTTTTGTAGAGGTCGACAAAGACCGCGATCTTCGCGCGCAAGATTTCCGGCACGACCGGGGTGAGAATGTAATCAACCGCCCCTAACGAGTAGCCACGGGAAACATGGGTCTCCGTGTCGTTGACCGCGCTGATGAATATGATCGGCGTCGTTTCGGAACGCTGACGCCGACGGATGAGCGCTGCCGTTTCGAAGCCGTCAATCACGCTCATGTTTACCTCGATCAGTATAAAAACAAAATCTTGCTTGAGCAGACAACGGAGTGCTGCCTTGCCCGAAGTCGCGCGGACCAGATTCTGGTTTAGCTCGGAGAGCACGGTCTCGTGTGCGAGCAGCTTGTCGGGCCGGTCGTCGACAATAAGGATGCTGACCTTTTCGTCGGTCGGCTCCTTCGGGATGGGATCTGCAGCCATGGTTAACGATGGAGCCAGTTACGCAGCAGGGCGAGGAGACGCTCGGTGTCCACCGGTTTGGCGATGTAATCGCTCGCACCGGCATCGATGCATTTCTCGCGATCACCCTTCATTGCTTTCGCCGTGACGGCGATGATCGGCAACTGCTCGAAGCCATACGTTTTCCGAATCGCGCGCATGGTTTCGTAGCCGTCCATCTCCGGCAGCATGATGTCCATCAGGACGAGATTGGTCTCCGATTCGCTTTGGAGAAGCTCGAGCGCAGCCTTGCCGGTCTCGGCGGAGTGGACCTCCATCTGGTAG
>CATPCN010000437.1 GCA_955652855.1 uncultured Chthoniobacterales bacterium
CGAATACACCATTAGGCACAGTGAAGACCCGCCTGGAATTGGGCCTAAAAAAGATCTACGACGGGCTGAAAGAACTAAGAAATGAACTTTGATGAATTCCAGAATCGCGCCCGTCTTTATGTGATCGGCGCGCTAGAGGCAGAAGAGACAGAAGAATTCGAAGAAGCGCGTAAAACTTTCGGAGCGAAAGCGGAAGAAACAATCGCGGAGTGCTATGCGCTGCACGAAGCCTTTGCTCTTAGCCTAAAGCCGGCAAAATCGTCCGACGCTTTGAAACAGCGTCTCATGGCGATGGTGCGCGAAAAGCAGCAGCGTTGATTTACGGTAGAGGCCGCTGTCCTCAGCGGTAAGATCGACATACAAAACTGCGGCTGAGGAAAGCCGCCTCTACAACCCTTCGATTTCCCGCAGAATAAATTCCTGGAGGAAACCGTAGAAGTTGACCTGGAACAAACTCAAATCGCGTCGCGATCCAATCGGCGAGCGGTAATGATCGCCCAGTTCGCCTTCGTCAAAATTATACTTTGCCGCAATGACGAGCCTCGCCTGGTTGAGCGCACTCAGCCATGCCTCGGCGTGTTGCGTCGGGATGCGCAGCGTGCAGTTTGCAAACGGCTTCTCTTTTCCGTTCAACTGCTGCAAGTCCGCTGCGACGGTTTCGGTAGCGGACTGAAATAATCGGCGCAGTTCGGGTTCGACATAAAGTTTCCATTCCGCACAAATTTTTCGTTTCGGATCTTTCGCCGGAAGACTGAACAAGCGTTTCTCCGCGGCCTCAGCGCCTTCGGGATTTGCGCTGGCTGGAATCTGCCGGAGCAGCTCGGCGAGAAAGGGATCGAGCTCGGAAATTTCGAGCTGATCTTTCGTGCGGCGAATTTCCATAGATCACATCACGCGTTCAATCGTCGCAAGCAGCAAATATCCATGCAGTTGCTGCACATAAAGTTCCGCGCGTTCGCGCATGCCGCTCCACAAAATGGAGCGTCCCTTGTGGTGCACCTCGAGCATGTGTTGTTCGGCTCTCTTGCGGTCATAGCCAAAAACTTTTTGGAAAACCATCGTCACATAAGTCATCAAGTTGACCGGATCGTTGTGCACGACGACCTGCCACGGCAGATCGAATTCTTCGCTTGTTCGTGTTTCCTCGCCAATTTCCGGAGTTTGAACTGCGGAGCTGAGAACTTGCCCAGCGACGAGGAGATCAGCTGCGGCGATTCGAACTTCTTTGGCTGAAGCCTCTGCCGCACCCAGCCGTGGCTGCCAGCTCATAGAATTTAAAGTTTACCATAGGCTGCCCTCAGTTCAACCGGCCCGCGGCTATAACTCCATGGCCGCAGCGAGAATTTTTGCCTGCGTGGTCTTCATTTCTTCAGAACCGGCCGTTGTCGCATCATCAAATCCATCCAGATGCAGAAGACCGTGCACGACATATAAACAAAGCTCGCGGTACAGTGTCATTCCGAACCGTGAGGCGTTCTTCCGCGCAGTCTCCGCGCTGATAAACAATTCACCATGTTGAAACGTGATTACGTCCGTCGTTCCTTTCGTTTGCAAAAATTGTCGATGTAACGCCGCCATCCGCCGATCTGAAATCAGGAGGACGTTGATTTGATCGAACCTGGTGAGTTCGCTTTTTTTCTTCAGTTGCAGGCAAATGCCGAGCGCACTCTCGGCGAAACATTGCAATGGCGCGATTTCCACGCGGACGCTGCGCTGCAAATTGCGCACAGTGATTTTTGGCGTTGCGAAAGCCTTTTTTGCGACGCTCATACGCGATTTCTTTTATCGAGCATTTTCAGACTTCCATAAAGCGTCTCGAGCCGCGGAGTCTTCGCACCGGCTGCTGCCGCTCTACGCAATGGCTCACCCCAGATCGCCTCGATCTCGAGCGCGCGACCCGCTTGAAAATCAATCAGCGTGGAAGGTTTGTAAGCGCCCATCGTTTCCGTGCGCTTCATTTGTTCAAGAGCCGCCGCGGTCGGCAAGGCGTGCCCGCACCTGTTCGCGGCAAGAATGACTTCGTCCATGAGCGCGAGCGCCGTGCGCCGCAAACTCTCGTCGGCCAAAATCGCGGCCGTATCAATTCCACCTGCCGCCACGGACAAACCATTGAACGGAATGTTCCAGATGAGTTTTCGCCAGCGCTCCAGCGCGAGATTGTTCACGACCGTGGAAACGACACCGCAACGTTTAAATTCCCAGGCGACATCATGCGTGCGCGGCAGCGGATGACGGTTAAACTCACCGATCGCGATGTGTCCATAGTCGTAACGCTCGATCAGTGTGCGAGAAACGCGATCGAGGCAGATGAAACAAAGACCGGCGAGAACGCGTTCCGCGCCGAAATGTTCGGCGAGAAACTCTTCGTTGCCAAGCCCGTTCTGCAACGTCAGCAACATGGTATGTCGATCTAACAAGGGCGGAATCAGCTCGAGCAAATCGCGATTCGATGTCGATTTAACGGCGATCAGCACGAGATCGCACACTCCGATCTCCGCCGTCGAGTTGTAGCAATTCACTTTTGCGACGTGTAGATTTTCATCCTTGCTGCGAATACGCAGACCGCGCTTCCGAATTTCTTTTAAATCGCCGCGCATCAAGAAATGCACATCGCGTCCGTAGTAAGCC
>CATPCN010000438.1 GCA_955652855.1 uncultured Chthoniobacterales bacterium
CTCCACGGGTACGCCGGTTTTCGTCACCTTCTGAAAGCCGGTGATTTCCGCCGTGATGTTATAGACGCCGACACGGATGAACTCAACGGAGTAGTAGCCCTGTCCGTTTGTCACGGCGGTGTACTTGTCGAGCGTCCCGGTTTCAACGGCTGTAACCTTGACGTTGGGAATTACCTTGCCGCTGGAATCGCTGATCGTGCCGACCAAAGATGTCGTGGTGGCGAGCTGCGCGGCCGCATTGAAACTCAGGACCGTGAAAAGGCTGATGGCGGTAAGAAGATGAGTCATCGGACGCCCCCTGTCATCGAACTGTAAAACTGATGGCCAACAGTATACATCGTCCGGCGGAGCACGCGGGAGTGAGGGCCGACTCGCTGTCAAGCCTCGTTAGAAATGTCCCCTTTTCAGTCGTCCCCAAGGGCCCTTCGGCGACGCTCTTTTACAAATTGACCCGTGGGCGAGAAGCCGGTAAAGCCGGTATGGATGTCCAATCTCCACACCCGTTCCCGAAACCACGGGCTGTCGCTTATGGCTCGTGTGCCACCTCCTTACAGAAGCGCGAGGTCTTAATCGCCTTCGTGACCCCGGAGAGGACAGGACGCGATTATCATGGAGCGTGTTGCGTGCCGCGCGCATGTTCATTGTTGCGATCCGGGGATCGGCATGCGGGTCCGGCCGTTGCCGCTAACTCCGCGCTGCCGGATCGCTGGCGGCGTTCTCAGGGTTTTGAACCGCAGATCCTTGGGGCGCGGGAGTCGGAGCGGTCTGGCTAGGCTGCGGTGTTTGAATAGGCACGCGCCGCCAGCTCACACGAATCGCCTGAAAGGACAACAGCGGTTTTTTTATCGTCCAATTGTAGTATCCATTGCCGGGATCGTGTCGCTCCGTCGCGGCGAGCTGATGCGGCGAGTAAGCTACTGCGAAAACTTCCAAATCCCGGTTCTTCACACTCACCGTCAACTCTAAATCGCATGTGTGACTCGAAAAGGAAAAGTAAATACCGCCTCCATCCAGCACTCGAATACCTTGATACTGGATTTTCAGGCTAGTGAGACGATCTGGCGAGACAATAACCTGCTGGGCGTTAGCGAAGTCCAAATGTACTCCGCCCCCGTCCCTTCGTGTCATCGCTTTCAGGTCGGCCTCGTTGAACGAGAACTCAGCCTGGGCGATGAATCGATAGCGTGCTCGATGGGAAAAGACCGGGATTTGCCGCATATGTTCTTGATTTTAGAACTCGTGAGACACTTGCTTTTGACGTAGTCCTCCGACGTGTTCGGATCGTTCTCAATCGTCAGGTCGAACTTGAGATACAGTTCGGACCTGATAAAATCCGCTTGCAGAACCTGGTGGTCCAACTCCTCCCGAATTTCCTGAGGGAGTACCCGGCCATAGGTCTGGTAGAAGACGTCTTTTTTGATCGCCGCTCGCTCTTCTTTAGCCAGATCTCTGAATTCCTGTCGCAGCAGGTCGCGTTCGTTTTCAGCTCGCCGTTTGAATTCATCGGCGGACAGCCTCTCAATTGTCAGCGCGAGAACGAAGGCCACCACACCGGCGATACCCAACTCGTTCAGCAAGTGCTCCCAGAAGGTCTCTTTGCCGACGAGGTATCCCCCGGCCAGCAATGCTCCGGAAATTCCCAGTAGTAGGATGTATGTGACGGTCCAGGTGATGCCCCGACGCCCTTGCGAGTCGCTCATGGCCGGCGCTTCTAGGCGAATCTTCTAGGACGGCGCGGATTCGGTTCGGCGTACACGGAGGCAAAGGGGGTGCCATCCGGCAGAGTCAAGTCCGCCTCCCCGTCTCCTAGGAGAAATTGCAGCGAATCGTCCCGGCCGTAATCGGTTGGATCTTGATCCTTCATGAAGATGCAGACACGCCCGGTGCCATCGAGTTTGATGGAATGTCCCTCTACGCGGAGCATCGTTCCATCTCGCATCCCGGCGACGTAAACACCCGGGTTTAATGCGATGAATTCTGTTAAGCGCTCCGCCTTTGTTTCCGACGGATCGCCTGCGGGACGAAAGTCGATGAAATGTGGATTGATCTGGAACGGCACCAGGTTGAGGGCGTTGAAACTGGGCGGCTCGACGATGGGCATGTCATTCGTGGTCCTGATCGTCGGACACGCGATATTCGCGCCCGCGCTCCACCCGATGTATGGCACGCCCGCTCCCGCGCACTTCTGGATACTTGCAAGCAGGTCCTTCTCATAAAGAATGTTTAGAAGCTGAAAGGTATTGCCACCCCCGACGACCAAGGCCTCCGCCTCCGCGATAGCACTTTTGGGATCGGCGGCTTCATGGAGCGAATGCAACTCATACGGCAGCTTCGAGAAGCCATCGCGGATGTTTGCGGCGAACTCATCATAGGATGCCACCACGCTGGCGAAGGGGATGAATAGCGCCGAGTGGATCCGATCGCCGAGCACGGCGCGGATCTGATCTTGAGCGTGTTCTAGATACCCTTGTCCCTGATTTCTCGAATTGCTCAGCAGCAGCATCCTCCGCTTCCGCATCGCGGACTCGGAGGGTTCCTGAAACACGGACCCACGAGACATCAATTCCAGAATATCACAGCCGAAAAAGTCTCTTCTGAGCCAGTTGGCCGCCATCTACATGCGGCCTCCACCGTGGCATTTGCGTCAAGGCGTTAATCTCCCGGCTTTTACGTCGATCGCGCCTCGCCGGCCTGCCGCTTCGACTCGTCTGAAACCAGACTTTTGTTTTACAATCGCGATTGAACGATGTATTCTGATCTTGGATACTTGGTACTAGCCATACGGGAGGAGTCATGTCGCTAAGGAAGCTCTCACTTGTTTACGGTCTCGCTTTGGGCCTTTTCCTGCTAAGTTCTTCAGC
>CATPCN010000439.1 GCA_955652855.1 uncultured Chthoniobacterales bacterium
CCTTTATGGGCGCCGTGGAAGGCCTATAACGCAGATCTGGCCACGAGAGGTCGAAATCGGCATCAAGCTCGCGGAGTAAGGATATACAAGAGCTGCCTCAAATCACCCGAAAAATCGGGCGGTTTAGACACGGGCTGCTAGTAGTACCGAAATTGAACGACCCTGGAGGGCGCAGGTAGAATCGGGTTGTCATGTCGTCGAAAAACGCGCCGAAAGGAAATATGCGTGCAAACAGATCTGTTGGCGTCAAAAAGAACCTATCGGCAGCCCTTTAACCGAGGATCGCGCAGCGCACTGGAAATGTTCCGCAAGTAGTTCTTGGCATTCCTGGCTTCGTTGATATCTGGGTTCAGATGTAGCATCGTGGCATAGTGTTCGCGCGCACTCAGCAGATAATCGCAACGGTGGTTGCTCGAGTTAAACAAGTCTAGATAAACATCCCCGGTCAGGTAGTGAGCTATCGCATCGTTCGGAGTATGACGCAGCGCATGTTCGCAGGAATCCTTTGCGCGCAAAGGATTCCCAAACCGTCGATCACATAGGCAAACTCCTAAAAAAGCCGCGCTTCGTTGGCTGTCGTATGCCTCTTTACGGTCGGCATGCCCGCGCCCGCCCGTACCAATTCCGATGAAATGAAAGGCTATCGACTGGTACACCGGCGTGGCGAAGTTCGTCAACCGGAGAAACGCCCGGTAATTGTCCTCGGCCGTTTCGTACAGCGGCAACCACTGTGTCCGATCGTCCAGCGGGATTGGAGAGGCGAATTTTCGCAGGCAGTCCGCTTTCCATAGATGAGCTTGATCGTTGGATGGGCGAATATCCAAAGCTCTGTCCGCGGCTTCAATGCAACGCTCCCAGACATGCTTGTCCCAATAAGCGCGAGCCATCAAAGCGTAGACTTCGTCACTCTCCGTGAGTCGCATGGCTTCCGTCAGCTGGCGAATGGCTTGGTTGGGATCGCCGTCTTCGATCAGCACCGCGGCGTTTTGAATGCGGGCATCGATATAGCCCGGATCGATCTCAATGGCCCGGCCAAACGCGGCCAGGCTGGCTGGTCTGTCGGCTAGTAGTTGGCTCACTTGCCCTAAATTGAATTCGGCCCGGCTGAAGCCCGAATCTTCACGTAGCGCGCTTATAAAGAAGCCGCGCGATTTCTTGAGATCGGACTCGGTCTGAGAGCGGGGAATCGGCAATATGTTCACGGGATTGAGCGTTGAGCGATGCGTGTATAGCAGCTTTTCGCCTTCTTCATTCAAATCCAGCGCAGCCTTCTTAATCCGGCGCGCGTATTGCATTCGTAACGTGACCGTGACCTCTTCGTCAGGAATGACCATTACTTCTTTTCGGTCTGGTTGGTAGCCTGGCTTTACTCCAACCACCGTGTGCAGGCCAGGCTTCAAGCCGCGAAGAAACAGAGGGGCGGTTGCCGACACCTTCCCAACAAAGTTGGTATCCAGATACACTTCGATGTCATCCATGTTTCCTTCGACCACTAAGGTGCCGAACAGAAATTCAGGCCGGCGACCAGAGCAGCCGCTGCTGACTCCAAGAGCCATCGTTGGTTCGTAGTCGCCGCGGTCGCTAGGAGTCTGGAACAGTTTGCGCTCTCTGGTATAACGGATCACGTTTGCGCGAACGTATTCCACCAACTCACGCGCCGTAACGATGCCGTCGCATGGATCGATATCGGCAGCGCCTTTCAATCCCTCGACTACAAAATAGGTGAACACACCGAACCCTGTGGAAAGCTTGCCGTCCTCGTAGCTTGGTTCGCGTGCACCTGCCGCCGTTAACGTGAGAAACGACTTTGGCAGACGACGGAACTGAGCGTCCACGGCTTTTTCGGTCGTCTCGGCATTGATCTTGCCGGAGTGACAAGCATCGGCAAGCAAGACTTTGGAATGCGCCGTGATCCTGTTGGCCATTACGTCGCCCAAAACGTCCATGGGATAGGCCGTGGCATCCAGGCGATTCGGATCTATGTCGTAAGGCGCAAGGTATCCGCGGTCGTCCTTGACAAAACCATGTCCCGAAAAGTACACGACGACGCGGTCGGAGGGCTGTGCGACGCTCAGCAGCCACTCGTTCAACTCGCGGCTGATATTGAGGAACGTTGCTTGTGGGCCCTTCAGAAAATGAACGTTCTCAGCAGGGAAGGCCCCACCCTCCTGACTGATCAGGACACGATAAACCGCCTCGGCATCGCTTTCCGGAAACTGCAGGTTCAGCGATTCATCCAACTTTTGATACTTCGAAATGCCGATGATTAACGCATAGCCGCGCGGGACCAGCCCCGCTCCGGACTTCGCCTCAGGCTTCACCCCGACCACCTTGGGAACCTGCCCTTGGTTGCCGGTGCGAGAAGCGGACTGTGCAACCAGCAGGAGCGGGGTCAAAAGAAAGCACCAAAGTCGCAGCATTCGTCCTACCGCCCTCCCGACACGGGCGCCGAAGACCCTAAGGAATTCACCAAAGTCACGGTAACCGAACGGACCAGATTGGCGTCGACCGTCGTCGTGAAGGGTACCGTCAGGAGGAAGCGGCTACCATTGCTCAGTCCTGCGCTGCTGTTGAACCACGAGCCAAAGACACTGGCTACGCCAACAGTGAAGACGGTCGCTGTGTCCGGGGTCGCGTTGGCCGCCAGCGTGAACTGGAACGAAGCGCTCTGAACATTGCGCGTTGTCGAGTAGCCTCGCAGCAGAACATTGAAGCCACCTGGCACATTCACAATTTGTACTGAGTTGGCTGTGATCACTGGCGGAGTGCTGCGAACCACGACCACAAATGTGGGTTGACCAGCGAGACTGGGAAGTAGGTTTTGGCCATTCCCGCTCAGGGCCGAAATGTTTAGGTTGGTAGATCCAGCCACTGTGCCGAAATTGACAGCTCCACCATTTGGAAATACAGCATGAGTCTGGCCCTGCGCAATCGTAAAGCTGGTCGAGAGTCCGCCCGACGCGAAACCCATGGCTGGATCGCGGTAGTTTGCCGCCAACCCGACACTGTTGGTGAAGTCCATTGTGATTGTGCCGGTAATAGCGTATGGCGCAGGAGAAGCCAATGTAATGATCACATTCGTTGCCACGGTATCGAGCGACGCTAGTGAGATCGCCGGGACAACGCCGCCAGGCAACGATGTCGTGACGGTGAACAAGACTGTGTTGGAATTGGCGTTGTTGACCCGAACAGAGACTGGAACGGTACCCGGTGACTGGATCAAGTTGTTCGGGATCGTTACCACGAGACTGGTTGTGAAGATCACACCGGGGGTCAGGGCGGTCGAGCCGAAAACGACTTGAGCCCCCGATGCGAACCCCAAGCCCGTGATCGTGAGGCTGAAATTTCCGGAGTTCAGGGGTCTGCTTGTAGGGCTCAGGCTGGTGATTTGCAGTCCGCTTGCTCCGCCCGGCGTAACGGTGAAAGTGAACGTATTGGAACTGGCGCCGTTCAGTCGCACGGTAACAGAAACCGTGCCGGCCGTTTGGATCAAGCCGTTGCCGATTGCGACAACAATGCTGGTGGCGGTGATGCCGCTGGGCGTCAGGATTGTAGATCCAAAAACCACTTGGGCGCCGGCAGCGAAGCCCGATCCGGACACAGTGAGATTGAAATTCCCGGAGGTGGGTATTTACTTCACTCAGGTAGCCCCTACAGGTTGTGTTCGCTGTCCGCACCAACAGCGGCACATCTGATCATGGATTTGTATGGGACTGGGTCGACCGCGACCGCCTGCTGCACGAGCCGGTAGAAGAGCTTGC
>CATPCN010000440.1 GCA_955652855.1 uncultured Chthoniobacterales bacterium
ACCCATGATGATGCGGTTGCGGCTTATGCCGCGCGTGAAATTGTCTTGCACGACGGCCGAATCGTTTCTGACCGATCTCAAAGCGCGAAAATCCTGGTGCAAAGTTGACATGAAACTACGCAAGATCGCAGACGAAGCGCTACGAACGATACGACGATATCGAACTCGGACACTCTTGATGATGCTGGGCGTGCTTGTAGGTATTTCATCGTTAGCGATTCTCTCGGCGATAGGCGAAGGAACCAGGCGAGAGACGATGCAGTGTTTCAAAAATATGATCGGCACCTTTGACACGATTATTGTTCGCCCCGGCGGAGCAAGTTTTCGAGGGATGCCGACGCTCGTGAATGTGCCGCAGTCATTACGGTTCGACGACGCTAAGGCAATTGCAACCGAGCTGCCAGAGATCGGAGACGTTGCCGAAGTTCAAAGCGCCTTCGACATTGATGTCAAGTATCGGGACCGCCAAACGTCTCCCGCTGTTTTCGGGGTGGGAGCAAAGTGGCTAGAGCTTCGGTCTGAAGAAGTCGCTGATGGAAGCTTCTTTAGCGAGGAGCAAAATGCATCGTTGTCGCGAGTTGCCGTGATCGGGCCGGACATTCGAAAGGAACTGTTCCCAGATGAAGATCCGCTTCAGAAAACCATTCGGATTGGAGACGTGCCCTTCCAAGTCATCGGGCTCTTGAAGTCAAGGGGGGCGGGCCCGGCTGGCGCACAGTTAGATAACATCGTTCTGATCCCGATTAACACCGCCGCGCGCCGCCTCTTCAACCGTGATTTTCTAACGATGTTGTTTGCGCGTGTGAAGGATATGGAGAAGAGCGATCAAGCAGCGAAAAAGATTACGGCGTTGCTGCGGGAGCGGCACCGCATTCAGCCGCCTGGATTGGACGATTTCACTGTTACAAACCCCGCTGCAACGGTAGCGCAAGTAACCAGAGCAGGTAATACTCTGCGACGAATTCTGACTGGAGTTTCCGTTATGGCTCTGCTCATCGGCGGCATCGTGATCATGAGCCTCATGTGCATTGCTGTGTCCGAGCGGCACAAAGAAATCGGCGTGCGCAGATCTGTGGGAGCGGCCCGCACAGACATTATTACCCAGTTCTTGCTAGAAGCTGCGTTGATTTCGCTAGTGGGCGGGATTGTTGGTATCCTTATCGGTTGGGCAGGCATGCAAGTCGTCACTCGGCTAATGCATTTACCGTCAATTCTAGTCTGGCAACCGTTTGCGATCGCCATCTTCTTATCGATCGCGGTTGGCATTGTGTTCGGCATCTATCCTGCCTGGACTGCCTCTAAGGTTGAACCGATTAGAGCCCTCCGGTCCTAAGTGAATGCTCGTCAATTGCAAATCATGACGCGATCGCTGCGACTGCTATGGCGACATCGTTTGCGATCTGCACTCGTGATAATGAGCGCGGCGGTTGGTGTTACGGGCGTGGTCTGCTCAGTCAACTATGGTGCGAGCGGGACATGCAAAATTCTGGATCAAATTCGACGGATGGGTACAAACGTGCTGATCATCACTCCCGCACAGAGTCGCGTCACCGCCGGTCGTGCGCGCACCGGCCAAGTAACGACCCTAGTGGAACGTAATTATGCGACCATACGTCGTGAGATTCTCACGTCCACTCGTTCTTCGGCGCTGGTAAGTGGCAACTATTGGATAAAAGCAAGAGATCTCTCAAAAAATACTACCGTCGTGGGATGTGAGCCTGATTACTTCCTAATCAAAGATTGGCGAGTTTCAGCTGGAGAAACCTTTGATTCGAGCCAAGACCGCGCACTCGCTCGCTTCGCACTGCTTGGTCACAACGCAGCAATCGATCTTTTCGGACAAACGTCGCCTATTGGCCAACATATTATGATCAACCGTGTACCGTTCACCGTAATCGGTGTTCTAGCAGAGAGAGGCCAAGGTCTAGACGTAGCAAATGAAGATACTCAAATCTATGTCCCGCTCACGACGGCGATGCGACGTCTAATGAACCTCGATCACTACAACGGAATAGTCCTTGAGATCGGCAATCTTGGTGAAATGGATGCGACCGCCGAGACCGTGCGTTCTATACTGCGTCAAGCGCACCATATTCGTTCGAATCAGCGCGACGATTTTCAAATTCAAAATCAAAAAACGCTACTCGACACCCAGCGCATCGCCGCCGGCAGACTCGGCTTTTTTCTCCGCTGGATCGCTGCGAGCGCGCTTACGGTATCTGGTCTTGGAATGCTCGGTATCACTTGGATTGCAGTGAAGGAACGAACGCGAGAGATTGGGACGAGACGAGCATTGGGCGCAACCGGCAGGGATATCTTCGTGCAAATGCTGTTTGAAAGTGCCACACTGGCGCTGCTGGGTTGTAGCTTCGGGCTCGCTGCCTCATGGCCGTTGTCGCGTCTGCTCGCAACCTTGCCAGCGTTACCGTTTGTATTCGACCGCGATACCGCACTGTTCGCTTTTTGCGCAGCTGCGTCACTGAACGTTCTCTTCGCCATTGGGCCATCGCGCAAAGCTGCTCAGGTGAGTCCTCTCACCGCGTTAAGATATGAATGAACTCTCCGCGGAATTTGTGAACCCGCTCTTTTGGTCCCGACTGCACGGGGGGGCAACGCATTTCCCCATCGCATTTCTTTTTGGCGCTGCCTTATTTGATACAGTCGGGTTTTTTGGTTGCCGACTGGCGAGTCGTTCCGATTTCCAGGCAGCCGGCTATTGGTTAATGCTCCTAGCGGGCCTCGGCTCGTTCGCTGCGGTATTTTCTGGACTGATCTTGAACGATTGGAAGCTCACAGGCACCGATCTCGTTCTCCAGCATCATCTTTTCGTATGGCCGGCTTTTACCCTAATTGTTGGGCTGACCACCTGGCGGGCTGCAGTGGGTCAGAGCCCATCCCGTAGAGCCTTTGCAGCTTATTTATCGATCTTGGCGATTACGTGTGCGCTCATTGGCGCAGCAGGATGGTCCGGTGGTGAGATAATTGGTCGTTAACTTAATATGAGAACGTTAAGCA
>CATPCN010000441.1 GCA_955652855.1 uncultured Chthoniobacterales bacterium
CCTAGTTGACACTGGTGTTGATGCCAGAAGCACCCGTTCACCAGAATGATCTTCCGCAACCGTGGAAAGACCAGATCCGGCGTTCCGGGCAAGTCCCGCCGGTACAGGCGGTACCTAAATCCCAGGCCGTGAACCAGGCGCCGCACAATTCGCTCTGGCCCTGTGTCCGTCTTTCTGATCAGACGCATTCGCGCGGATACCCGCAAATCCCCACTACCACAGGCAGCGTTCAGATGCTGCTTTGTTGTTCGACCGTTCACGGTGCCCCCCCGCATGCCTCGCTACCGAATCAGTGCGAGCGTGATTCGTGCACGACGCCACCACAAGCAGCGTTTAACCAGCAGTCTGGCCGCAAGCAACATGACGTGCCTCGCATCATCGGACTTCTGGGTCTCTTCGGCGCGAACATCCCGCATCTGCAGTGACACACGATCACGCGGTTGGTCGGCGACGGCAGGACCGCGGTCCATCTCGTTTGAGCGGGTTAGCTCATCGCAGCCGATAAGTGTCACGTCTGCTTGAGGATTAATACGCCCACGGCACCCCCGCAATCTGTCCGTACTATGATGTCACGCTGCTCGCGTCGAGGCCAAGACGGCGGTCCGTATCCCGAGCGTTGTAGGGGCGTGTTGGTTGCCGCCCTTATTCGAGAGCTGAAATCTGAAGATCTCGGCCAGGCTGATCACACCTGGTCGGTCAGACAGAAGAAAACATGGCGAAGCTATTGAAGCCGCGTGAAGAGGTTAAGCAGGCCATCGCCGCCCGTATTCGAGCTGGCAGAGATCTTATAGCCAAAGCTGATATCGCTGAACGCACGGGAGGATACGAGGACTGGCTCTTTATCTTCGCTAGATGGCGCGAAGAGACAGGCGCCGAGCTCGCCACACTCTATGAGGAAGGAGAAGGAGACATCGGGCTGGAATTCACTGCTGTCACCGCAACGGCAGAGTACTCGTCTCCGCGCTTCACTTTCCCATACAGGAAAAACGCGCTCGAACGAGGGCTTGTCTGGTTGAACAATCTAAGTGGGAGGCTGCCTCTCGCGGTTGGGAAATCCACAGATGCCATCGCCATAGAGAGTTTGCATCCCGAGATTTACTCGAAATGTCGTAACCTCTATGAGGGGGGCGATTACGCAGAAGCTGTCGAGAAGAGCTTCAAGCTAGTTCGCGATAGGCTTCGCGCTCTTACCGGCTTCGAAACTGGATCGGAAGCCTTTGGTAAGGGGCGCCTTTATGTAAACGGGGCCGCGGCTGCCCATGTGGATGACGATTTCCAGAATGGCGTGAAGTTTCTTGCGATGGCGATCGATCGTTTTCGAAACGAGAAGAGCCACACCGCGGATGGAAATATTAGCGGTCCCATCCGTGCTTACGAATACCTACGCCTCAGCAGCCTTGCGATGCATCTCTTAGAGGAAGCTCAGAGTCGTTCCTCGTAGGAAGTAGCGCCTTGATCGAAACGACGCCATCTCCTCTTCGAGTGGGATAGTCCGCAAGGAACAGATGCTGGCTAACCCTTGATCGTAGCCCGCCGATCTCGGCCGCCCGGTACCCCGAAACTCAGCCCTCAGTACGCAACGGCCGTCTGACGGTAATCAGCATGCCCGTCGCCGTGGCGGGGTCGCTGCGGCAACGCACAGCAGACAGGCGTCGACTCTTCGTTCCAGCCACGCCCCGATCCTGGGCGCGTGGGAGCTCAGCGCCACGACCCGTCGTCTCGGTTCTCGACGCAAAGCGGTCGTTCGACGGTTCGCTACGACTCGCAACGCTCACGCGGCCGCACACTCGATAACGCTGACCGCGGACGTGGTTGGGACCACCCGGGTGGCAACGAGTCCAGCGGCCTCGATGATCTGGTCGAACTCATCGCGCGTCCGTACACGCCAACCGCCCGCACCATGTATTGCCAGCATGTTGAGGTCCATCGAAGCGGTGTCCCAGCGCGTGAACTGATCCGACTGCTCCGCGCCGGTCGGCATGATCCATTCGACAATGATGACCTTGCCGTCACCTGCCATCGCACGCCGACAGCTTTGCAGGATCTTCGCGGCTTCGTCATCAGCCATGCTGACGAGCAAGTTGGATAGAACGTAGCAGTCTGCACCTTCCGTCACCCGCTCGAGCGCGTTCCCCGCGTCCACAGTGCAGCGCGCGCTTTCCGGCATCGCGGCGATTGTGCGGCGCGTTCGTTCCGCGACACTGGGCAAGTCGAAGACGACGCCTTCGAGGCGAGTCGAGCGCTTGAGCATTTCCACCATGAAAGCGCCGTTGCCTCCCCCGACATCGACGACCTTACGGAAATCGGAAAAGTCGTATGCTTCGAGCGCGCCTTGTACGCGATAGCGGATGGCGTCGGCCATGGTGCGATCGAATAGCTCGCCTATCTCGGGGTGCTCCTGCAGATATTCGTAAAACGGCATGCCAAGCGCACCCAGCGCCCCGGACGCGCCTGTTCGGGTCGTATCCAGCATTCGTCCCCATATCGGCGACAAAACCTCGGTGTTGAAGAGGATGCGCGCCCGCAGCGATCGTGGGTGATCCGCGCGAAGGAACTGGCCAAGCTCGCTTAGCGTGTAGCACTCGGGTTCCAGCTCGCAGCAGAGGCCCAAGGCAATCAAGCCTCGAAGCATGCGACGCAACGTCTGCTCGTCGATTGCGGTCGCCGTCGCCAACTCGCTCGTGGTCCGGCTTCCGGCGGCCAGCAAATCGGGAACTCCGAGCGTGGCAGCAACATAGATGATCTGCGCGACCTGGGCGCCGTATACCAGTCGAAGGACTTGTGCGTGCCCCTCGCGTTGCCCTGCACTTCCGCCCGCAGAACGGTCCATCTTCCGTCCCTTCTCGCGTATCGGCGCATTATCCGGTATCTGGCGCAGCGGGGGCGGCGGGACAGATGCGGGCTTGCCGGATTGGGGCGCCTCTATCGACGTCCGCTTTTTCCGCTCTCGAGAGACCGCAATGGGTGGCGAACTCGGTCGCTAATAGAATTCATCGCAGCGTCATCGGACATCGTTGTCAGGTCCAATTCCGATCAGGACATCTAAATCGACCGGCACTCCTAGCTCTTCACTCCAGCCACTCGCCAATCTTGGTCGCGCGGGAGCTCAGTACGCAGAACGCAGCCGCACAACCCGTCGATCCCTGCCTCTCAGGACGCAGAGCGCAGAGCGCAGAATTCCCAGCCAAAATATTTTTTTTTGGATCTGCTTGTTCGTCGCCCGGGGGGTGTCCTCGATTCATCCACTCCCGACCCCCACTTCGGATAACGTCCTCCCGGACTGAATAAGGAGTCTCTTCCCGCCCGTCCGGGTAGGCATGCTTTCTCCTTTGCGCCGCTCGCGCGCCGCTTGGCTCGTCTTCTTTCGCAGTTCTTTCAACTGAGGAGACGACCATGTCCTACCTGAAGTGCTTGACCCTCGCCGATGTCGTTGATGCTGTTGTTGCCGGCCATTATCGCGTTGCCGGTTCGATCAGCCTCAACCTCGTTCGCAACAAACTGACCGCCGCTAACAGCGTGCGGCGCTCGAAGTGGTACTTCCGCTAAATGATCATCGAATCCGGGGTGATCATATTCATCGGCCTGCTTCTGCTGTTCATCAAGCTGCCGCGTCGCACAGCGCTCAAGCTCCTGGGCTACCCGCTCACGCTTGATCTGATCGTCTCTGGTTTCGCGTACGCGATGCACTGGGGAACTTTCAGCGGGGTTATGGCCGCCGCGGTCGCTGGCCTGATGTGTTCCGGCTTTACGTCCGGAGCGCGCTGGCTATTCGGCTGGATTGATAGTCGCGGATACCACCGCGGCGTCATCGCTATCCAGTTGCGCTAGTCCGTTCGCTTTCCCTGATGCCCTGGCGGGCTTGCGCTCGCCGGGGCGTTTTCATTTGGAGATCCGACATGCACGACCTCTACCAAACCGTCACCAACCGCATTGTCGACGCGCTCGAACGTGGCGCACCGCCTTGGGTGCGTCCGTGGTCGACCATTCCTGATGCGCTGCCGATGAACGCCCAGACCCACCGTACGTATCGCGGCGTCAACTTCACGCTGCTGTCGCTCGAGGCTGCGAACCACGGGTATCCGGTCAACCGCTGGCTGACCTATCGCCAGGCCCTCGAGCTCGGTGGCCACGTCCGCAAAGGTGAGCAGGGCACTCCCGTGGTGTTCTGGCAGCTGCGCAAGGTCGGCGCCGTCGCCGAAGTCTTTCCGCAGGACGACGACCCGCCGGAGCTGCCTGAGAGGGTCTATCCGCTTCTTAAGGCATACACCGTTTTCAACGTGGCCCAGACCGAAGGGCTCGGCTCGCAGTACGTCGAGGGAATCGCGCCGACCTGGGACCCGGAAGCTAAGGGCGAGGAGCTGCTGCTGATGTCGGGCGCGCGCTTCCGACAAGGTGGGGCCAAGGCGTACTACCAACCCGCGACCGACGAAATCCACCTGCCTCCGTTGGCCGCCTTCGCCACCGCGGCGGGCTTCTACAACGTGGCGCTGCACGAGCTCGTGCATTGGACGGCGCGACCCAGTCGCTGCCATCGCGATCTGTCCGGGCGTTTCGGCGATGAGGCCTATGCGGCCGAGGAACTGATCGCCGAGATGGGCGCAGCTTTCTTGTGTGCGCACTGCCGCATCGATGGCGAACTGCGGCACGCGAGCTACCTGGAGTCCTGGCTTCGGGTGCTGCAGAACGATAAGCGAGCGATCTTCACTGCCGCTGCTCAGGCGCAGCGCGCGGCTGATTATCTAATCCGGCTGACCCAACCGGCGGAGGCGGTTGCGCAGGCAGTTTAAACCTCAATCCGCAGTTCCCAACGAAGGCTACGGCTCACGCCGTGGCCTTCTGCATTTCAACCCTAAAAGGAGCTTCAACATGGACGTATCAAATGGCACCAGCAGTTTCGTTCGGATGGCGGCAATCAACGTTAACGAACACGTCGAGAAGAAAAACGGCCTCACCTACTTGTCGTGGCCGTGGGCCGTTGATCAGCTGCTCCGCGCAGATCCTACTGCTACATGGAATTACCG
>CATPCN010000442.1 GCA_955652855.1 uncultured Chthoniobacterales bacterium
AATATGAGATGGTCGTGAACCTCAAGACCGCAAAGGCGCTCGGCCTCGACCTTCCGGCCTCGGTGCTCGCCCGCGCCGACGAGGTGATCGAATAGCGCGCGGTGTATCTTGCTGCACCTGCTCACGACCGTTATTGGCACGTTTGAGACATCCCGCCATGTCCGCAGTTCGGTCGCTATCGGGGGGAAAGCGGACATGGCGCTGACAGCCCAATTCGGTCGAGATTGACCCTTAGCTGAAATCATTCGATTACCAGATCTTTTCGAAATCGCCGTGGCGGCCGAGGCCATCCTTGAAGCGGCTCGCACCCGCCACGCCGTCCTCGATCAGCGCTTCGCGGCCGTTGTACCATTCCTGGATTAACGCACCGCGTACGCTAAGCCCATGACTCTTGATGGCCGAGCGCCGATCGGCACGCACGCAAACCTGCGGGAAGTGTGCGATCTGCTGTGCCAGTGCCTCCGCTTTCTCACGGGCGCCCCCTTTGGGGGTGACGTACTCGCACAAGCCAATGTTCAAGCACTCTTCCGCCAGTACTTTTCGCCCCGTGAGAATAATCTCTAACGCGCGGCCCTGGCCGACGATGCGCGGCAGCCGCACGGTTCCGCCGTCAATCAGCGGCACGCCCCAACGGCGGCAGTAGACGCCGAAGTACGACTCCCTCGCCATCACCCGGAAATCGCACCACAAACCCAGCTCCATACCACCGGCGACGGCTGGTCCCTCGATGGCCGCGATCACCGGCTTGTCAAGTTCGAGCCGGGAGGGTCCGAGCGGTCCGCGTGGAATTTCGCCGCCATTGCCGTGCGCAGCCGCAATTGGGATATCGAGCTCGCCGAGCGGATATTCAGCATCGAGCGTACTTACGTATTTGAGGTCCCAGCCCGCGCAAAACGCGCCGCCCGCGCCATAGAACACCGCAACCGAAGCACTTCTATCAGCGTCGAATTCAAGAAATGCCGCTGTCAACGCATCCGCACTTTTGGGGTCCATGGCGTTACGGGCCTCGGGCCGGTCGTGAATAATCGTCCATACCGCTCCGTCTTTCTCGATTTTGATGGTCATGGCCAACCCTCCTCCTGCATGGATTTATATTGATCAATAATTCTAACAGTGTTAGATAATCCGTCAAGCGTGTTAGCAGGGTGGGATGGCGAAGGAACTTAGAATCAGTAGGCAAAAGGCGGTCAGCGATTTGAAGCGCGGGCTGATCCTGGACGCCGCACGGAAGGTGTTCGAGGCCGACGGTTTGGACGGCGCCTCATTGCGGGCGATAGCGGCTACGGCAGGCTACACGCCTGCCGCTCTTTATTTCCACTTCGAGTCCAAGGAAGCGATCTACGCGGAGGTACTTCGAGGTTCGCTCGCCAATCTTGGCATTACCGTCAACCGTGCGATTTTGCACGCCAAGACGCCAACTGATCGACTTCGGGCGGCGGCGATGGCGTTCTTCCGCTATTATGCCGACAATCCGAGAGACCTCGATCTTGGCTTCTATTTGTTTCGCGGCGGTATGAAGCCACATGGCCTCGGCAAGGAACGCGATGAAATCCTCAATGCAGCCCTTGAATCGGCATTGCAGCCGATCGCCAACGCGGCCCAGGAACTCGGTGCCCGGCGTGAGCAAGCGAAATTATTGATGGTGGACACCTTCGCTCATGCGGCGGGGCTTTTGCTCTTGGCCCACACCGGCCGCATTCGTATGTTCGGCGCGTCAGCGCCTAACCTCATGGAGCGATATATAGAGAGTACAATTGCGGCATTTAGCGAAAAGCAAAAGAAGTAAATCCTTGCGAAGGGACGTGATGCGCTGCGATAACTGAAGCAAGAAGTAAATCTTTGCCCTTGAAGTGCTATGCAGTATTCGTACGATTGGAGGGCCGTGGTCGGCACGGCGCCGTGAACATGATGCCCTTATCGCCCTCGACCGAAACGAAAGTGCGCATTAGCGTTGATCAATTCAACGCAATGCTCACGGAAACGACGCCACTGGCTCCTTATTTAGGCATCCGAGCCGAGAGAATTGGAATCGGCGAAGCTTGGTCACGCATCACTTTCAGCAAAGCTGCGTTGCGATCGGGCGGCACCTATAGTGGCCCAGCGCTGATGGCACTCATCGACGTGTGCATGTACGCAGCAGTGCTCGGCACAACTGGCGATGACCCACGCGCTCTGACCACCAATGTCGCGATCACCTTCTTACGCCGTGCGCCCGCCTGTGACTTAGTAGCACATTGCAGTCTTCTGAACTGCGATCCCGATTTTGCGGTGGGTTCGATCACCGTATACCCCATCGGTAAGCCGAATGTCGTGGGCAAAGCCATTTCGTAACCGGCGGACAGCCTCGATGAATTCCACCATGTCTTTGGAGTAGCCGCCTGCTCTAAGAACCGCCACAAGCGACGTGCGGCCACTCATTGGCAGCGCTTCTGCAAACCCATTCAGGGTGTCCTTATCGTCCTCCTCGGTCCCTTGGTTAAAACGCTCTTTGACCATCGCCTTGGCGGCGGCTTCGACCATGGCATCGATCTTAATAATGAACTCCCAGTCCGTTTCCGCATCGAGGATTTCCAACATCAGTTGCTCATGCAGGCCCATAGCGTTCAAGAACTTTTTCGACTCTTCGAACAGTAACGCAAATCTGCCTTCGGGAACTTCTGCCATTTGATGGCCCTAGCGTTACAAAGAACCGCGCTGCTTTAGCATAGAGTAATGAATCGACACCTCAAGACGTCCCGGCATTCGCCGGGCTTTTTCCGCACAGTTGGCATTGTCTTTCAAACTTATCTAGCAATTTGCCTATGTTCTCTAAACGTCTCTACCAACCAGATCCGCCGCCAAGTCATAATTTCGCGGTCTCGACACCGGTCGCGTTAGTCAGCTGTGGGCGTCGGAGCGTGAGCTGCACCCGGTTCTGTTGACACCGGCTTAAACTAATCCAGCTTGCCGTTCGAACTCCATAGGGCTCAGATATCCGATCGTCGAGTGTCTTCGTTTCGGATTGTAGAAGCGCTCAATATAGTCG
>CATPCN010000443.1 GCA_955652855.1 uncultured Chthoniobacterales bacterium
GTCGCACCCGGTTCGCATTTTCCGATCCAAAATTTGCCATTCGGAATTTTTAGACCACGACAAGGCACAGCGCGCGTCGGGGTCGCGATCGGCGATCTCGTTCTCGATCTTTTAATTCTCGAAGAGCTCGGCCACTTCCGATCGCCCGAGTTCAAAGATCGACATGTTTTTTCCGAGGGCTCGCTCAACGCGTTTCTCGCGCTCGGCCGGCCGGTCTGGCGGGAAGCGCGCGCAGTGATTCAGGACTTGCTCTCATCCGATACGGCGACGTTGCGCGATGACGCGGAGTTGAGCGCTCGTGTTTTTCACGCGCAAAAAGATGTCGCCATGCAGTTGCCCGCGCGCATCGGCGATTACACCGATTTTTATTCGTCGTATCATCACGCGCACAATGTCGGCACGATGTTGCGCGGCCCGGAAAACGCGCTCATGCCGAATTGGAAATGGCTGCCGGTCGCTTATCATGGCCGCGCCAGTTCGATCGTTCCGAGCGGTGTCGACGTGCGCCGACCTCATGGACAAACGAAACCGCCCGACGCGACGGTCCCGGCTTACGGTCCGAGCCGCAGTCTCGATTACGAACTCGAGATGGCGTTTCTGATTGGACCGCCAAATTCGTTAGGCGAACCGGTGCCGATCGATCGCGCGGTCGATCATATCTTCGGCTTCGTTTTGATGAACGATTGGAGCGCTCGCGACATTCAGACTTGGGAATATCAGCCGCTTGGTCCGTTCCTCGCGAAAAATTTCTGCACAAGCATTTCGCCGTGGGTGGTGACGCTGGAAGCGCTCGAACCGTTTCGTAAGTCATTGCCACCACAGGATCCCGAGCCGCTGCCGTATTTGCGCGCGAAGAGCGATTTCACGTTCGACATAAAACTCGAAGCGCGCTTGCAAACAGCCACGATGGATGCGCCGCAAGTCATCACGCGCACCAATTTCCAAAACCTTTACTGGAGTATTTCGCAACAGCTCGCGCATCACACGGTTGGCGGCTGCAATCTTCAATCCGGCGATTTGCTGGCGAGCGGCACAATTAGCGGGCCAACCGAAGAATCGCGCGGTTGCATGCTGGAATTGACCTGGCGCGGTGCGAATCCTCTCAAACTGCCAAATGGCGAGACGCGCAAATGGCTCGAAGACGGCGACGCTCTCACGATCACTGGCTGGTGCGATGGCGACGGCTATCGCGTCGGCTTCGGTGAAGTGAGCGGGCGCGTGATCGCAGCCTGACTATGTCGATCTAACCGTACGAGGCGCGCTCGTTTCGTTTCAATGAGGAAACTTAGCGCGCAGAAGGCGCGGCTTGAGGTTTTGCGCCGGCGCGTTTCAGCAAATTGAAAAGATCGCTCTCGGTGGAAAGGACGAGCGTCGCATCTTTCGTGAGCACTTTCCGATAGGTCTCCATGCTCTTGATGAAATTGTAGAAATCCGCGGCTTGCGGATTCTGCGTGTAAGCCTGCGCATAAATCTCAGTCGCTTTCGCGTCAGATTCGCCGCGGATCTGTTGTACCTGGCGGTAAGCGGTCGATTGAATTTCATTTAAGTCGCGTTCTTTCTGTCCGGCGATTCGGGCCGCTTCGCCTTCGCCTTCCGAACGAAATCGTTGGGCGATTTGCCGGCGCTCGCTGATCATTCGCTGGTAGATTCGATCGAGAACATCGGGATTGTAATTCACGCGCTTGAGCCGGAGGTCGAGCAGCTCAATGCCGAACTCGGACAATTTCTTTGCCGCTTTTGCTTTGATCTCGTCTTCGATTTTCAATCGCCCATAAACAATCGGCGGCAGAACGCCAATCGTGCCCAAGCCTGTCGGCACATTTTTTAGACCCTCGTCGCGTAGTGGCTGGCGATCTTTGTCCGTGCGCACGATCTCGATCAAATCATGTTTCGCCACGGCATTGCGGGTTTCACTTCCGAGAATGTCTTCCAACCGCGATTGTGCGCTGCGTTCATCGTGCAGCCGTACGAAATAAGTCTTGGCATCGTCGATCCGCCAGCGGGCAAATGTAGCCACGTGAATATAAGTCTTGTCCCGCGTGGGAATGGCCACCGGTGCGCCGTCCCACTCGAGAAAACGTTTGTCGATCCGATTAACTGCTTGAATGAGCGGGAGCTTGAGGTGCAATCCCGGGTCCGTGATCGGTTCTCCGACTGGTTTTCCAAATTGGGTGACGATCACCTGCTCGGTTTGGTAAACGGCGAAGAAACATCCAAGCAACGTGCGCAACAACAGCGCCGCGAGCACGATTAGGAAAAGAATGGTGCAACCGCGCTTGTTCATTTTTTCTCCGCGGATTTTCCGAGCGGCAAGATCGGCAACATATTTCGCATCGAATCGTCGATGATGATTTTCTCGCCCATGGCGGGAAGGACGTCGCCCATCGTTTCGAGATAAAGTCGCGTGCGCGTAATTTCCGGCGCCTTCATGTACTGGAGAAGAATGGCATTAAAGGATGCGACGTCGCCCTGCGCTTCGTTCACGCGCTTGAACCGATAGCCCTCGGCCGCGCGAATCGCTTGATCGGCCTGGCCTCTCGCTCGCGGCACCGCTTCGTTGTAATCGCCGTTCGCGATGTTGATTGCATTTTCTCGATCTTGTTGCGCCCGGTTCACTTCGTTGAACGATGCCTGAACTTCGGCCGGCGGATTCACATTCTTCAGTTGCACTTGATCGACGCGCACTCCGAGCGTGTAACGCTTGGCCAGCTCTTGCATCCGCGCCAAGGCCGCGATCTCTATGTCTTGCCGGCCGATTGTGATGACTTCGTCGACCGTGCGATCGCCGATTACTTCACGCATGGCCGCTTCCGATAAATCGCGCAAGGTCTGGCCGGGATTGCGCACATCGAAGAGATACTGCTTGGGATCGTCGATGCGATATTGCACGACCCATTCGACGAGAGCGGCGTTGAGATCGCCGGTGACCATCGATTTCTCTTCATTCTGATCTTGCCCCGGTTGATAATTGTTTGTGTAACCCGGCGTATAAAATCCGAACTCAAGTTTCAACTGACGCCGCGTCGGCAGGACAGAGACTTGATCGATTCCGAAAGGAAGTTTGAAGTGCAGGCCGGGCTCGACGGTTTTCAAAAACTTGCCGAAGCGCAGGACCACGCCTTCCGATTCCGCTTGCACCGTGTAGCACGCGGTCCACGCCAGAATCACCAGCAAAATCGCAACGACGAAACCGGCGATGGGCCGCGTGGGAAAACGCGGCATGCGAAAATTGTAAATGGCGGGCGGTTGGTTATCCATGCTGGCTCGGGCCGGCCCATCGCGATCGCGGCCATTCCAATTGCAGGGTAAACAAGTGAGTGCCCGCCGGGAAGACGAAACTTTTCGTCCGTCGAACACTGGCTTTACTTTCGACGAGCAGAAAACAATCTCGCGATCTTGGAAGCCGCGATTACCACAGCGCGTGCCATGATCACGCGGAATAACAAAACCGAATAGGGCGCGGGCAAACCGGCGGGCAAACAAACAAACGGCGCGGCCGAATGCTTCCATTCCCGTCTATGTGTCGGATCGATTTCCGAATCGAGAGCGCTGAAACGCGCCGCGAATGCGGGATCGTCACTGAAAAAAGCGTTTGGCCAATAACGCTCGACGAACTTTCGCGCCGGTTCACCCTGAAAAAAATCGTGAATGAAAACGGCACACGGTTTTTCGGTGCGCAACAACTGCAGAGCCAGTTTGAGCGCGCGAAATTCTTTTGGCCCGTCAATCAAAACAGCGTCGCCGCTTTGCAGTCGCGGCGGGAGGATGTCGCGCGAATCGCCGTAAAGAAGATCGACATTCGCGTACGGCTTGAGCTTCGCTTCGGCGATCGCCGCATGCTTTGATGTCCGATCAAATTCCACGCTGACGATGTGCGCTCCGGGAAAGCAACGCACCAGCGCGAGCGTACTCTCGCCCCGCATTCGGCCCGACTCCAGGATTTGTTTCGGAGCGAACAGGCGCACCGCCGCGAAAAAGAAAAACATTCCGCTCGCGCCGATGCCTTTGAATTCCATCTCGCGTGGCATGTCCGCGATGGCACGACGATACTCCGGCAACAATTGTTCAGCGCGGCGCAAGATTGCCTCGATGCTGAGTGTTTGTTCTTCGTCACTTTCGCGCATTTTTTTGATCAACGGTGGCTTCGCCTGCTGAATCTAGGCGGAAGGGAAAGCGCGATATTCGCTCAAGTCGAGAGCGTATTCTCTTAGCAGAAGTTTCTCGTCCACCTCGGGAAGTTGAAAGGGAGCTAGTAGTCCAACTTGCGCTTGACGTCGGATTTCAGGTATTGCGGATTCTTGAATTAACCTTGCGTATTCTTTTTCAACCAGGCTTCTCGCGCCTTCAAGATCATAAGCTTGAGCCAGTCGCAACATCGACATTTCCCGGATACCGATCTTGTAATGCAAAAATTGCAACGCTCGATCCAGCTCGCAAAGAATCTTAAACTTTTCGATCGCCGCGCTTGTCTGCGACAGGCGAAGATCTAAACAAGCGTTCAAGTAAGACAGGGTGTGAGCAGTCACCTCGTCATGATGGTGAGTGCCAAGCCATTCCAAAATTCGGCGCGCCTCCTTCGGCCCGCCCTTGGCGCCGCCTCCAGTTTCTCGAGTTCTCTCGCGTAGCGAAAACTCCTGATTGAAATCTTCGACAGATTTCTTGACGAAGAAACGGGCCAATCGCCGTGGACCAATGTCCCAGAATCTTGTGAAAATTGTGTTGAGCTTGCTCCGACGTCGTTTTGGACGCGGAAGCATTTCGGGGCGACGCGACGCTCGAAAATCAGGATTCATCGCGCCCAACCAAGCGCTGACATACTGCACGTAAGCCATCAAAGATCCATCGGAGAGCGGAAAATCGCTGATGAAAGGAAAAAGACTTCGCTTCTTCTTAAGGAAACTCGTCCCGCCCGCTTCGGTGACAAGATCGTATGCCCCCGTCCGAAGAGCTGCTTGCAGTTGCAAATTTGGGCCCAACAAAAAACCTCCAGTGTCATCGAGCGCGACGATTCCGCCGGGAATTACCATGGCGTCCCAAACCATAAGGTCAGCGTAACCGTGTGCCTTCCCGTGATGCGCGTCGATGTAAAGAAAGGAGATTGGTTGCGTCCACATTTCCGCTGCGTCCAGGCTCGCCTTCTCCAAACACTCAACGAGTTCCGACACGCCGAAGTCGGCGAGATTATCTCTGAAATCAGATTGAAAATGAATGTCGATGGCGAACAGACGGGCGTTTTCGTTTTTGCTGTCCTTCAAACCGCGCGCAATGCAGACCGTCGATTTTCCGGCAAAGCTGCCAATTTCCACCGCAACGCCTTCGGGATTCGCTTGTGAGGCAAAGCCGTAAAGAAGCTCTGCTGCCGATGGTAACAGACGTCCGCGAATCTCGTCCCACAATGGGGTTTCGTTTGCGCTGAGAAAAGTTAGTCGCGGTCGATCCATTTCGCTGACACCTCGTTGTCTCATTAACACCAGCCGATTCTTAATCGTCAAGCGGCGCGGACTGCATTCGCATTGGTCATCCGCAATTCGGCGTGATTTATTAAGCGCGCACGGGCCTGTAGCTCAGCGGCCTGCTCGCGAAGAATTTCGGAGTTAGAGCAGCCCCGAACGCTTTCGGGGTTGGTCACGAAGGGTTCGCTGTGATTTAGTACGCTTTGTAAACGGGCCTGTAGCTCAGCGGTTAGAGCAGGGGACTCATAATCCCTTGGTCCCAGGTTCGAATCCTGGCGGGCCCATTTCAGAGTTCAGATTTCAGAGGTCAGAATAATTGGGAATTGATGATTCCCTTTCAACAAACTGCGCGCGCAGCGCTGTTCGCGGTTGAAGTCGCAACGCTCAGCGCGTTGATCGTTGCGACGCGGTGCGCGAATTATCAGGGTGTGTTCGTTGGTGGAAATATTTATTTCACCGACGCGGATTGCTATGCGCGGATGACACGCGTCCGGATGTGTGCGGAGCATCCGGGATTGATCGTGCGTCATCACGATTTCGAAAACTTTCCCGCAGGCACAACACCGCACACGACCGCGCCGCTCGATTACCTGATCGTCGGATTGTCGATTTTATTGCGGCCGCTTACGGCTCATGCGATCGATTTGGCCGGCGCGCTAATTTCGCCGCTGCTCGCGTTGCTCGGGGGGTGGTTTCTCTGGTGGTGGTCGAAAGGAATGCAATTTCGATATCGCTGGATGTTGCTAATTCTTTACGCAATCAGTCCGATCCTCGCTCATGGAACTGAGTTGGGACGACCCGATCATCAGTCATTGTCGATGTTGCTCGTCACGATCGCGATTTGTAGCGAATGGACGCTGCGGATGGAGGGATCGACAAAATGGAGCGTCGTGAGCGGAATCGCGTGGGGATTGGCGATTTGGGTTTCTGCTTATGAACCGCTTCTTTTGCTCCTACTCGTGCTCTTGCTCAGCGTGTTGCAAGATCGACAATTTTTTCGTGCAAAGCATCGAAGGGTTAGTTGGATTTTTTTCGCGGTAATCGTAGCGATCGCGCTTCTGATTGAACGACGCCTGCCGAACATGTCGATCTTTCAATCGACTGAAATCTTCCGAAACTGGTCGCGCACAGTCGGCGAACTGGTTTCAGTCTCGCCACTAAATTCCATTTGGTTTCGGTGGGCAGGTTGGCTCTTGATTGCGGCGCCATTTCTCATTTGGTTTGGATTTCGAAAACGAACCAGTCCGCCAGCTTTCGTTATCGTTCTGCTCGTCGCGACTTATCTGTTGACGATTTGGCAGGCGCGCTGGGCTTATTTTTTTATGTCGATCTTTGTGATCGCTCTCCCAAGTTTGCTTGCACCGATCAAATCCCGCGCCGCGATTTGGATCGCGTTTGCACTGTCGATCTTTCCCGTTTTGCGCGATTGGGGCGCGCGGCTTTGGCCGAACGAAATTGAATACGCCCGCCGAATCGAGCAGCGCAACGAAGCGATGCAGTTGCGCGAGCTGGCGATCAGTTTGAGATCATGGGAGCGGCATCCATTTCTGGCGCCGTGGTGGCTTTCGCCAGCGATTGCTTACTGGTCAGGGCAACCCGCCGCGGCGGGCAGTTCGCATGAAAGTCTGGCGGGAATCGCCGACAGCGCGCTCTTCTTCCAGACGAACGATTGGCAAAAAGTGCGTGAAATTCTGGAAAATCAGAAAGTTGATTGGGTGGTTGCGTACGATTCCGATCGCGTGACCGCAAATTCAGCAGCAATTGTCAGCCTGCCGGCATCCCCTCTTGCTCTAGGGCACCTGCTGGACCGGGCGCCGACCCGAGCGCCGGCATTTTTTATGCTGATCGAGCAAGTGGGCGACTTCAAAGTCTTCCGGGTCAAATTGTGAATAAAAATGCTTTTTCCCTCGGAGACTTATTGACAATGGGGCGGAGCGTCCTAATAATGAGCACGTGTTGAAAAAATTCATCCCGCAAAAGCCGAAGTCGTCGATTGCA
>CATPCN010000444.1 GCA_955652855.1 uncultured Chthoniobacterales bacterium
ATGAAGACTTGGTTGAAGTACAAATCCATTTCCGACTCCTGCTGCTTAAGGTAGGCAGGAATGGCATTTGCGCTCGGCGATTGGAGCACAAGCTTGAATGCAATCAGCTCCCGTAAGTGTTGCAGCGCATCGTCTGTGGAAAGGCGCGCGCGACCCTTTCGCAGAATGTCGATCACAAGTGGATACGCTTCCGCGGCATCCCGACACCTCAGCCCGTCCGTCGGCAGCAAAGGAACCGGTTCGAGCATCGCTCGCCGGAGAGATTCCTGTTCTTGAGAGGCGATATCAAAGGCCGTTTCGCTTGGCCGCACCTGAGCGAGTCGATACATCGCCTCGGCTAGCTGGTCCGCGTCGACGATGCGGGTGTTCGACTGCAGTTGCGCGCGAAGTTCGGTAAGCTGCCTGGATGGGATGCCGGCCAATGCTGCGATTTCGTCTTCATCCCAGTTCTTCGTTCCCAAGAGGCGCTGGTAGGTCTCGGTCCGTTCCACTTCGTGGCCCCAAAGAAATACATGTAGTGTTCCACCTCGGCGCGCAGCAACTTCGCAAATTTGCGCGATCGCCGGCTGCCAGAAATCAGGAAGCCCACCACCGGAGGCGGGCCTGTCGTCCACGATCACAACCTGATCAAGAAGATCAACTGGAAGGTCGACGGGAGTGTTGGTAACCTTGAGCTGAGCATTGAACCCAACCTGAACACCGATGAGCGTATTCTTGCCGAGAGCTTTCTCATCACGCGAGACCGAGATCGTCTCGGCCTTGCCTAAGCAGCTACCCCATACAGGCGCCTCATTGAGCAAGACTTGCACAGCTTCTCCAGATTCGGTCGAACGGAGATCCAGTCGCCGCACATCCCGGCCAAAACCGCGCACGATGCCCGCTGCAACCGCCAAGCCAATCGCGACTAAGGGCGCGGGCTCTGGAGCGGCCTGTTGCAACAGGTTCTCTATAGTGCACTGCGCAACAGACTCCACGCCGAGCCACTCCAAAATATCGGCTACCTCACTGTCTAGATTGGAGAGGTCGCCGGCCGCCTGAGAGCGCTCGGCTGTTAACGCGATTAGTCCGAGGCGGGGATCGGCGAATGGACCAGCCGCTTGCACCCGCCGCCTTGCCATCACAGCCCCGATCTTCGCGAACTCAAAGGCAGAGACGGTTGTGCCAATCACATCCGTACTCGCAGCGATGGACAACATCCCGCGTTTCTTGTCCTTCTCCGTCCCCTTCTTGGTTGCGTTCTCTGCTTCCTTTAGCGCTGCCTCAATCCGCTCGAAGGTCGTATCACCTTGGAGAATCTTCATTCCAAGCGTGAGATCGACATAATGGTCCACGCCGTCTTCGCCTGCGAACGAGTGCGACTTGATTCGGCGTCTCAGATCATAGAGAGCGCTTAGCATCTCCAGCAACCCTTCCAGCGGCAGCACAATGTAGAACTCGTCACCGCTTGGGTGGAAAGCCAGACCACCATTCCGAAGGCACATGTCATGCAGGGCTCGATTGACGAAGCGGATCGCACGGTCGCCTACTGTGTGCCCGGCCTTGTTATTCAGTTCTCTGAAGTTATCGAGGTCGCCGTACAGTACAGCGACAGAACTTGAATTTCCCTCCCGCATTGTCAGGTGGTGAATCGAGGCGGCTAGTCGTTGTCGGACCGACTCACGCTTCCAAGCGACGCCACCCATGGGTCTCATGTCATTGCCCCACAGGCTCCTGGAAAGCTGCTCGAACAGAGGAAGAAGTTCTTGCTCTGGCGCCGTCTTTGGCCAGTTAACGCCGAACACCTCGAACGAGACTTCCTCGCTGATGTCGCCACTCTGGAGGAGCATGGGCGGCTCATTTTCAAAGTCGCCCCAGAGGTAGTGCTCCTCGAACTGAGTGAGGCGCACCTGCAGCCGCCCAGCGAACATCTGGTTTGCAAGTACCGCTATGCGTTCACTGACCTCTCGCGGAGACAGCAGCAGTAACCGCGCTTCTTCGATGAGTTCGGTCAGAAGCGTCTTGGCATCCTTGATAGTTTCATCCAAGGTCAATTTGCTCTTCTAGGAAATAGCCTTCTAGCACGAGTAACAAGCTCGAGAACTTCGATCGCTCCCATGGACGACTCGTACTTGGATTTATACATGCTCGAACGCCGCGCCATCTCAGATGCATTCGAAACGCAAACACTAACGCCCACAGCTCTCAAGAGCTCGACATCATTGTCGTTGTCCCCGACGGCGAGCACCCGATCGCTATCGATTCTAAGCTGCTGCAGCAACGCACGCAGGCCGGAGCCCTTGCTTGATCCGCGAGGTCGCAGCTCTAGGTACTTGCTGCCACTTCCCGTAACTGAAACAGCTGGGATCAATTGCAATTGCTCTTGCACACTAGCCATCGCGGCAGGATCGTCGGACCAGAGCAGTGCGGCCACACAGGCTGCGCTGGTGCTCGCGCCTTGGCGACGACTTACTCTGATTCCATTAAATTCGAACTCGGGAGGCTTGCCTGAGCCCACGAAGTCAGCTCGCTCGCAGCGCAATGAGCCAGTATGGTCAACCTCGATGCCGTAGAGGAGTGCGCAGCACCTAGGGTCAGCTTCTACGATAAATTGTACCTGCTGGACCGTCGCGGAATCGATCGCGTTGTGCGTGACAACCGTTCCGCCCGCGGTTAAGACGACACTGCCGTTGTAGAGAATGAACGGCGTGTCAGCCTGCCTGGACACGGCTTCGATAGCGAGCTTCGCACCGGCGAAAGCACGGCCGGTAGCCAGCGTTAGAGGAACACCGCGGAATCTTAGGCGATTGACAAGATGGTGCCGATGCTTCCACGCTTCGATCCCGGGCAAATCTTGTGAGTGGCCCAGCAGCGTTCCGTCCAAATCCAGGACGACTAGCTCGACTTGGGCGAATGGCGCAAGTTCAATCGGCGACGACAAAGCGTCTGGCAGTGGCACTGGGTTTGTCAACAACGAAAACATGGTGGCAAATGTGGCGCTTTTCGCTCTTGGTTGTATATCTTAAAGCGTCGACCACGATTTCTCTCATTTTGCCTTGAGCGCCCAGCATTTCCCGTAGGTCGGCCAAGCGGATGAATGCGTTGTCAGCGTACTGGACGACTAGCCGCTTCCAGCGAACCTCCTGCACAACCTGGGTAAGGTACGCCAGGCGCAGGGCCTCCCGGAACTTCGTGGAGGTAGCTGCCTCTCCCACAGGTTGACCGGATAGGCTGTCCGGGTTGGTCTTCGGTCGCGCCAGGTTCGCTAGCGACTCAGGCAGATGGTAGTAGCGGGCATAGTCGCGTTCGTTATAGGGGGGGTCGAGGTACAGGAGGTCGAAGGACTTACCTCGCAACAACGCCAGCGCATCTCCCTTGAACGCTTCGCCCTTGGGGTGCCCTGGCGCGACGTCGATGAACTTGAAGGCGAAATTGCGCTTTGCCTTGCGGTCCCAATCCTTTAAGAAGGCGTAGTACGTTCCGGCGGTATTGGCACACGCGTCTACCCCGTTAATGAGTGACGCGATCACGTGGTTGCGCTCTGGCTCAGACAACAGACTCTGTTTATCCCACCGGCGGATCGCGTCCCACGCTCCAGCGATGCGAGCCGCATTACCTGGCAGGAAAAACCGACGTTCGCTCGCGAACTCGCGCACCAGCCAGGACCGCCGGTTGGAGCGCGAGTTCAAGTAGTGGGCAACTTCAGAGGTGGAACGCAGGCCCAGCCGCTGCCGAACTGAGAGGTAGCGTGGGACGACGCTGCAGGCTACCCGGACGTACTGAAATGCGTATGGCATGGTCAGGAGATCGCATGTGGTTACCCGCACGTCTTGTCGCCTGAGTTCTGCACCGATAATGCCTAGGCCTCCGAATGCATCTGCAGCAGTGTTGACCTGCATGCCAGATAACGCGAGCTTGACAACATGCTGAACGGTAGATGCCTTGGATCCGAAGTAGCGCATCATTACGTCTCCTCGCGTAGCCTCATAGCGGCAACATCAGTGCGGTCTGCGTTCATACCCGCACCGCATGCCAAACGTCGCCGGTCCGGGAAGTTCCTAAAGCCCGAACAACGACCTGGCCGGATCACGACAGCTCTAATTGTCGGACCCAATTGAGCGGCGGGTCGATCGCCACATCGAGCAGAGTTAACTCACGCCGCAGGGTGTCGGCAAGGATGGCGTCTACGACGTTCGATGCGAGTGTCGTGAGGTTGATCAGACGACTCACGAGACCAGGATCCACCTTTTTCTGCTTAGCAATCTCCTTCATCGAGTCCGCCTCCCCAGTTTCGAGCATCCCAAGCCAGCGATGCCCCTTCATCAACGCTAACTGAAACGCGGTGAGTTTGACCGCTGGCTCATTCGATGATGTCCTGGTCGCGGCCCCGATGATCTGCTTGCGCGCACTGCGGCTTCGAATGGCAATGGGAATTCGGATCGTGACTCGACCCTCGCTTGCAGACCTGATCTCGGCCTGACCGTTGCCCGAGAGCTCGGTTATGCGCATACGTGCTCCTCGACGTGGCCAGTGAGTTCACGGGCGAGATTCGCAATACCGAGTTGCTGCAACCGAATCTCCAGGGCCGTCGGACTGACGACGATCATCTTGTCGCGGATGCGCTCGCCGGTCACCTCGCGCTCGAACTGGGCGAAGCTCAACAGGACGTTGAGCATCAGCCGCCCCATCGAGGTGGTGGTGTTGAACTGCTGGGTCACTGAAACGAAAGAGACTTGCTTGCGTTCGAACACCTCGATCATGCGCGAGAAGTCAGTCAGGCTCCGCGTCAGCCGATCGATCTTGTAAACCACCACGACGTCGATCTTGCCGCGCTCGGTGTCGCCCAAGAGACGCTTCAACCCCGGCCGTTCTATGTTGCCGCCGGAGTAGCCCGGATCGAGGTAGTCGTCCTGGACCGCGGTCCAGCCTTCGTGCCTCCGGCTCGTAATATAGGCGTGCCCGGCGTCCTTCTGCGCGTCGATCGAGTTGAACTCTCTGGTCCAAGCCCTCCTCGCTCGACTTCCGCGCGTAGACCGCGCAGCGCACCGGCTTCTTGTCGATCGCGCTCATCGGCAGTTCAACCCCGTACGGGCGGTAAGCCCGAAGAACCGCGGACCGGACCAGCGGGTGCCGGTGATCACCCGCGCGACTTCCGACAAGCTACCATAGCGCTTGCCGGCGTATTCGAACTGATCCCCTTCCAGTACCCGCACCTGGTATTCGGCGCCGTTGAAAAACGAGCGCACCAGCACCACGCCGGGCGAGAGCGGCCGGTAGCGGGGTTGCTTGGCGGAGTCGAGGCACATGGCAAACTCGGCGATCCGTTCGCGCTGACGGGCCAGCACGCCGGGGTGCAACGCCTCGCAGGCCGTCGCCTGCCAGTGGTAGGCAATGCGGCGTTCCAGGAAGCGGCGGTTCGCCACCACCGGCGGCTTGCCGAAGGCCTCCAGCCACAGTGCCGGCAGCTCCACGATCGGCAACTCCGGCAGCGCCGCGATGCACCTCGCGAGCGCGGGCGACGGGAACGGGACTTCGGCCATCAGCGATCCTCCGGGGGATTGGGTGGTCGGATGAACGCTCTGTTGACAGGCAAAGTAAAGTCCAACCACGCTCCGCCGAGAAAGGGCTGGAAGCGGCCGGCCAAAAGGCAGCGCCGAGCCCCACAAACGAGAGGCCGGCGCAGAGCCCCCCCGCCAGGATGAGCGTCTAGGCCGGGGCTGATGGGAAGGCTAAGATCCATATGTGGCGGCCCAAGGGCCAGAGACCGGCCGATAGAAGTTGGTAGCAGCTGACCAGTCCAACGCTTCATTCCTCGTTCAAATCTCGCACTTCGGGGTTAAGCCATAAATGTCGCAAACGATCACCAGCCTAGAAGGCTTCGTGCGGAAGATACGGCAAGTTGCGCCAGAACCCGTTCTCGAACGAGCGCACGGCCGGCAGCGTGACGATCTTGCCTTTTTGCAGCAG
>CATPCN010000445.1 GCA_955652855.1 uncultured Chthoniobacterales bacterium
CCGGCGCAGCGACGTCGCAACGATTGATAGGAAGGTCATGGGAGTGCCGGGCAAGCCTCGATACTACGTTATCAATGACGACAAGCTTGTGGAAGTAATTGCTGCCGTTTCCGACCAGGCAACTTCTTAGTTGCTTCGATAGTTTCTGAGCTGCGGTTACGTGGACACCAGATTGGATCGTTCATCAAGCCGCGGCTCGACTTCTTCCGCACTTCGGCCTCGGACCGCCTTCAGTACGTGCACCGCAATCGGCAATCGTGCGCCGCTCCTTTCGCTCGGACCTCGGCGTTCATCGTCCGGATGTACTCACAACGGTCGCGGCAAACTTGGGCTCCTTGCCACAGAAATCCCGTGCCGCTCGAACCAGCGTTGAAGGGTCCGCGTTGTGCAGGGCTGCGCATTCGAGCGCGATGTCGAGGAAGCCTGCGTCCTTTGCAGCGGCAAACCATTTGCCCTTATCTCCGCGGGTCTTGATCAGATCGAGCAGCAGCTGACGGCGGTCGCGCTCCGGATAGGTGCGAACCAAGGAGCGATAGATGGCAAGATTTGTGGTGCCGGTTGCTGCGCCGAGACCAAAACGACGGTACGCCTCATCCGAACGGCCCTGCTGGATGAGAACTTTCTCGCAAAACATTCGATGGATATCTTGTCGTAGCCCGGATTCCTGGCGTCGCGGACAGAATCAGCAAATGCGACCGCCTCTTCCCACCGTGCCTGTCTTAGCAAAGCCTCGGCGCCAAACCACTGCCACGACCAGAACTTCATTCGCTGCTTAGCCAGCAACATCGCAAGCTCGGCGTAGCGGCCGGCTTCGAGCAGGCACGATAGGCAGATTGCTGTCCCGCTAACATACTCGAGGTGTTTTTGATCGGACCAGACTTGGCGTAACAAAGGCAGGAGCTCATCGGCATACGTGTTGGTCAGATCCGGGTACCGTGCAATTTCACCGAACCGATTTTCGACCGGCGACAGGTACTGGACGCCATCGTCCTGGACCGCCTCAAACAATCGCTTGAGCCACTTGCTTCTTGTCGAATGATCGGCCGGGGCGTCGATGAGGATCGGGATCAATTCGGCCAGCGTACGCGCGACCGCCGTCCCAAGCGCTCCCGAGGAGGTGTCGATATCCTGAAACGCCGGCCAGATTCGCTCCATCAACGATACTGCCCCATCGCCTGCCGCGACCGGGTCGGATTTCGCAGCCGCTTTGATTTCGGAGACGGCTTCCTTGAGGCGGCTGATGGCCAAGCGCGAGCCGCGCCAGCCGAAGGCCTTGGCTCGGAACTTTGTTTTGAATTGCCACTTCCGTTCCACCATCACTGCCGCCTCGTTCAAACGACTTGATCTCGGATCGCAATAATCTCGCTTTTCCCAACACACGGCAACCAGCCATGAGCTTCGGTAGAGACCGTCTCGTTTCATCGCGCCGTCTTTCGTGTTAGGATTTTCCTTGGCGTGAAGATGACCGATAAGAGGCTGCCATGGCAGGAATACTGGATTTCGATCCTGGGCAAGCAGCCAGGGGCCACAAACTGACAATCTCGGAAGTCCTTGCGGAATATCTCCGCATCGAGAGGGGCCGCTTGGCGCCGAAAACTCATGCCCGATATACCGAGGTGATCGTGTTGTTCACACAGAGCCTCAACGGCTACGCGGCAAACTCGCTCAGCCAGTTCGAGCGAGCGCGCTTCGACAAGCTCTTCAACGCCGAGGGAGAGCAGCATCGCGAGTTCTGCGATATTTTCGGCCCCGAGCATATTCTCGAGAATGTCGGCGAGTTTCTGAACTACTTCATGGTCAGCAAGGTCATGGCTGGCGCCGATACGTTGCGGGCATCCGGCACCGTCATGAAGAAGCTGGCGAAGTGGCTCGCGGAGCATGACTATGTCGGGACCGATGACGCGGCTTTGACAATCGCGCAAGGAGCCGATGCGGCGCGCAATCTACCGGCCGTAGAAAAGCTCTCGGCGCTTCTTTACGACCTGACAACCGGTCGCCATGTGCCAAAGGATTCGGACATCGAAGGACGATTTTCAATCACCAAAGTCGAGCCTGGCCGAATTTGGCTGAAGGATGATGACGACGGTGAGGATTACGGGCCGATCCTGCTAACCGAGCAGGCTACCAAACTTTGTCGTGTAGGCTGGACAATTTTAGGTGCCGTGCACAAAAGCGGCAATCGCTGTGTGCTGGTTGAGGCATTTCAGGTTTACCCTTAAGCGACGCATCCGCGTTCGAACTTTCGAGGCCTGCTCGGGTTTCACTTTGTTACCGCCCATCGGATCGCTCTGCGGCCCAAGGCCGCCTTCGTCGCAGGGCTCCGACCCAGCCAGTTACCCGGCCGGGCTCCCGTAGCAAACGAACCGCAAAATGCCGGATATGCCCTCGAAGTAGACGGTCGCATCAAGACTGAATTCCAAACGAAGGAAGGCGCGAGAAAGGGAGCTGTTGAGCTGAAAAGCCGCTTTCCTATGCTCCAGATAAAGATTTACGACGCCTCTTCCAAAACGCGGGAGACTGTTGAAGTCACATAATTGCGGGTCTTAGGTTCGAGTCCGCTCAATGGCAGACTGCTCCAACTTGCGCACGTCGAAAGAAATGAAGTGCGGCGCGCCTACAACGCAGCGGAGTGGATGCCTGATCGTCGACGAATGATGCAATGGTGGGCAGACCACATCACCGCCATGGCGCTGGAATGTGATAACATTGTTCCGCTATCGCGAGCGAGCTAGCCAAAGCCAACCCGTGTTGGATCGGGCATGAGATTTCCAGGCTCATTTTCCGTGAACACAATCAGCACGATAGAAAATCGGAACTGTCTAATCAGACAACAGAGATCAATGAGTTAACGTAGAATTGTCTAATCTTGTCCGGTCACCGTCGACCCGCGAGCGAGGCCGTTATGAGCGCAATGACCTCACAAAAATACCCAATGATGGCGGCCAGCGCCCATAACAAAGAAAATGCCAGTGTGCGCCAGAACATTGTCATCCCCCGATCCGCGTCGGATCGTCGATTTCCTCGGCTTCGCCGGTCTCGCGGTACACTTCCTCGCGAATGACCTTTTCGGTGATCTCGGAGAGGTAAGCCACCAAGGCGGCATTCAGCTCCTGGAATTCTGGCCACAATACCTGCTCCATAAAACTTTTGGGTGCCTTGATCATGATGCTTTGACGGTGCATCCGCCGATGGCGGAATGGTCGCAGGCCATACCGCCGGCATAATGCAATGAACAGCTGCCGCGACCAGACATCAGGAATTGAGAACTTCAACTCGATGGACTTTTCGTTGCTTGCTGTTTGGCCAAGCCGCGCGCGGATGCGTTCCGCAGCTGCGCCCGCAGCAGCTTTCTCTCCGGGCGTTGCCGCACCCGCAAACAGAGCTTCAATCTTGCGCAACTTGTCGCGAAGGATGTGTTCGGGCGTCATAATTGTTTTCTTACATCTTATGGAATCGAGACATCACTCATCCCTTCCCTCAAGCTTTCTTAGTAATTTTGGAGAGACACCGGCTTAATGGTGTGGAAGTAGTACGATCATCATCAAACGGCGATGGCATGCTCGTCTGCCGTTCTACAATGTCCCTGAAACACAGCGACGACCTCTGCAGTTCAAGCAATATCGTCGGCGTTATTGGGTACGCTTCCCCTCGACTATTCTCTCGTCTAATTTTCTTTCCATCATTATTTGGCCGCGTTGGAGAGGGCCCCCTTCTTATGATCGATGATTTAGGGTGGGGTTAAATTGACTTCGATAACGTGGCCAACTGCCAATCTTTATAGCCACCCCCGCTCGCCGAATACAGAAAGATCAACGCCAGGCGGGGCATACCATCCCCCTGAGCCATAACGGGCACCGAGCTTCAGGGCGACCTCCTTGTTGCCATAAGGAATCCGTAGCGGCGTAGCTGTGACTGAATTTGCTGGCGCGGGAGCCAGTGGCACGACATCGATGCCTGCTTTACGTTTCCGAGACCTCGTCGGTGGCGCCGCAGATTGAGGCGCAATGGGTTCTGCCGGCTTGTAGGTTGTCTTGCGACCGCTCTTGCGGCGTTTTTTGCCTCGGTTCGAGTCAATCCACGCGGACATCGCGGCCGAGTTGGTCCTCGCATCATAGGGGATGATGAGGCCTTTCCCCTGCGCCAGCTTCTTGGCGTACAACAACTGTGCTGGACTTACCGGTTTGGGGTCGAGCTTACCGGCCGTTTCACCGTCGGACTTTTTAGGCGCATGTTCGCTAAGGAATTTGCGGCAGATCGATATCGACGTCTTGTAGCCGGGCGGTGGTTTAATTCTCTTCTGCCGAACGAGGCTGTCAGCAAAGCGTTTCATCGCAGGCGTCGGTGGATACGCTCCTGTGCCATTGCCCCCTGCGCTGCCAAGCAGAGAAGGTCCCCCCGCGGTAGCACCCTCCTTCAGCTTGCTGATAATGCGCTCGGCAACATCGCATACGGCATCAATCGCGCCGACCATCTCCTGTTTACCTACAACGACGTCGTCGAGCAGGCATTCAAGCTGCGCCGTCACGCCCGGATCGACTAGCGC